>BNTS01000056.1 GCA_025996775.1 Bacteroidia bacterium
GCCCAATCTTCCAGCAACTGACGACCTTTCAGTTTTGATTGTCCATACGGATTATCCAAAGATTCTTGTGTATATACGCTCCATCTGTCATGTCCTTAAGTTTATCTTCAGGGATTCCCGCCAAGTTGATGGTATCACAATCTCCAACTAATACAAATTCAGCTTTTGTAAAAACTTTTTATTTTATTTTTTTAGCAGCTTCAATAAATTCAATTACCCCTTTATCAATCAACATTCGGGCAGGGAGAATAAACCGTACTTTTTTCTTTGGGGATTTCTTTCTCAAATGTAAATTTATTCAGATCAACTCCTGAGCCTTTAATTAAATGGATTTTTTCTTCTGATACAAATTTTAATTGGGAAAATGGGCTGATGTCATCCGGATTTTGAAAAATATAATGAAAATGCTTGCTTTTAAAAGCCAACTTCATTAATTTTTTAATTATTTTCTGTTGAATACCATCTCTACCAGCTGTAAAGTTATAGCCAAAACCACTAATGGCATTTACTACATTTTTAAAACCTGCCAATTTCGCTGCAACACTTCCGAGTAAGGCAGCCTTGAGCGTTACATGGTGAATAATATCCGGGCGATTCTTTGTATAGAGTCGAAATAAAGACCAGATACATTTGGATTCATGTAAGGGATTTGAGCCTGATCGTTCAAACGGAAAATCAATAAATTGCAACCCAAACGATTCTATTTCCTTCCTTCTACCAGTGTCTTTTGTAATAATAGAGACATCATAACCGCTATTTAATGCTGCAATTGCAATATCTTTTCTAAACAGTAAGAAAGCCCAATCTACATTAACGACTATAAATAGTTTTTGGGGATTCATATTTATCAATGATTTTTTAATATATTTTCCAATATCTCTTCCGGAGCATTCAATGGTTCATCGTACCATTTCCCATTTCTATCAAAATAACCGTTTGCTTGTAATAAAGCTGTATGTGAAAACCCATAACTCATTTCAACGATTTGACCTTTACCTGTTTTTGAATCCACTACATAGTCATAGCCCATACATTGAAACCCTAATTGATCACTCACATAAAACGCAGAATCTATTATATTTTTTGTAACTAATGATTTATCAAAATAAATATCTTCGCCACCGGATGCTCTGAAATCATTTTTACGAATGTGGCGTGCTATAAATCCTAATTTAATGTCGTTTACTACTACCACTTTCAAATCATAACCATTGTTTGGTATAAATTCCTGAAAAAAACATAATCCTTTTCATTGGGAAATCGCTTTGCGTTCTTTAATGTTTGATAAAATTCAGGAATTCGTTTTATCCGCGACAACATTAAATTTTTATTTCCTTTAGATGAATCGTAATTTGATTTTGCTTTATTAAAAATACTCGGATGCGGACTAAATCCTTTTCCGAACATCCGTTTAGCATAACTCAAAACTTCTGTTTTTGATTTGAGTAACTTTACATTATGAGCGCCCGAACCGGTTCTTAATTTGGCTACAATTGGGTACGTGATTCCTTGTGCTATCCATTCTTTTACATCATCGTACAAATAAAACATTTTAGATGCAGGTATGGGTGCATTAATTGATTGCAAAATATAAGTTCCAGCCACTTTATCATCAAAATGCCAAGATTCATTAAAATCGGGAAAAACCTTTAAGCCCAATTGTTTTGCACTATTTAAAATACTCCTTGCAAACAGCATATCACTATGGGAATAATTATTAAAATGCCACAACAAACAATCGAATTCCTTTAATTGATTGATAATGTCGGGATGATAACAATCCACCACTTTATACGGAATTTGATTTGTTTCACAATAATTGATCCACGGATTTTCCCATGAACCTGAATGGTCGAATTTCTTTTTGTTCTGATGTATGGCAATAGGTTTCATAAATATGTGTTTATATTATTTTCTAAGATATTCATCATAATTTCTTGATGACTTTCGCATCTAAATATATTAAGCAATAATCGTTTATGTTCTTTTGATTGAAAAAAGAATGGAAAGAGTAATCCTTTCTTTATAGCTGCACGAATATACTTATTCCGTATAAATATCATTCCATAGTAATCCTTTTTTTGCGTTTGTAGATATGATTTCCATTCACTATAAAATAGTTCATCACTATCAATAATCTGATTAAGTTGTTTGATTTTATTTTCAAAACGAACCTTTTCCTGATCATCCAAAAGAACTAATTTTTCATTTTCGGTTCTTCCTTGCCAATAAGGTATCAATTCAAAATCTAAACCACCTTTTGACAAATTGAACAATACCCCATATCCTTGTGTCCACAATCCCGTTTGATATTTTTTCTTATAATCGAATATAAAATTACCCAAACTATAAAAAATTGGTTTTTCATTATAAAATTCATAACCGCTAAAACAATGTGTATGGTGTCCTATAACAATGTCTGCACCACTGTCAATATAAAATCGATATCGTTCTCGTTGTTTTGGCGTTGGTAACTGATAGTGTTCTCTTCCTCCATGAACAACTACAATAAGACAATCAACTTTCTGTTTCGTTTTTTTTATATCCTGATAATTGGTTATCAAATTGATAGGATTAGCTCCACTGGTATTTTCGGAAGCTGCACAAAACTCATTTTCGGCAAAATTCAGAATTGCAATTTTGACATCATTAATCGCTGTAATAAACGGTTCGCGTGCTTTAACTAAATTTTCTCCAGCCCCAACGACATTGATTTTTTCTTCTTTACAATGTCGAATCGTATCTTTAACTCCAGCTTCTCCATAATCTAAAATATGATTATTTGCCAATGTTACCAAATTAAATCCTGCAAAAGAAAGAGCTTTTATAGCATTTGGAGAAGATTTTATATTAGGTCCTGTTTTTTTTATTTCTTCAGACATTAATGTGAGTGGTGATTCTAAGTTAGTAACTGCTAAATCAGCATTTCTTACGTATGGAATAAAATTACCAAACATAGAATAATCTCCATTTTCTATACTTTGTGCATTCCTGCCAATTGGACAATAATCTCCGGTTATTAATAAATTAATGGGCATATAATTTTATTGAAGTAAGAAAAATTTTCATTCTATCTGTATAATTATTATAATAGAACAACTTTGAATCAAAAGAATATTTTTTCATCCGCAATATCTCATCTTTATCTAATGATAAAATATTTTTCATTTGTTCAATCATTTTATTTTTGTCATCTATATCTATAAAAAAACCATTCTTCCCTTCAATTAGATAATTCTGAAGATCGCTTGTTTTAGTTGTTATAACCGGTGTGCCACAACTTATGCTTTCTATAAATTTAGTCGGGAAACCAGCTAAAGTTACCTTATTAACATCGCGGAAAAATATACTGAAATCAGCTTCTGCAATCTTCTTCACAGCTTCGTTATGAGATATTGAACCATTAAAAAACACATTTTGTCTGAGTTTTTCCAAGATAGACTGATGCTTATCTACAACTAAGAGATATTGCTGCTCTGTTAGTCCATAAATATTAAATTCAAAATCAATTCCTTTCTCTAATAAAAGTCCTAAACATTCAACAACTTTATCCAATCTGTCTTTATAGCTATCATATTTAACTTTTTTCCCATTGATAGCAAACGGAATTCCAACATATACTAATGAAATCTTGGCCTTACTATTTATCATTGGTACCAAAGAATTACAATCAGTTAATGGTGGAATAATGACTGTTTGACACCCTCTTCTTCTATAATACTCATTTAAATACTCACTTGCTGTGATTACACCATCAACTCTACTATTTAAATAAACTTTCTGATAAACAGTATCAAAATACTTAGCTATCCGATATGGCAAATTTCCTACTGATGCCGATAACCAATCAACCACATCTGCAACGAGAAGCACATTATTTTTAAGACACCATTTTCTTAATAATGAGCCAAATAAAGATATGGTAGGAGCCCCATACATAATAACAATCTGTAGATTTTCTAAACTTTCTAAAAATCTACTTATCTTCTTAAATTGATACTTATAAGCTAGCCAATCTTTGATACCCCGTGGCGAAGATATACAGTAACTTTTCATTCCATCATAAATAGATTCTGTATCCAATAAATTAGCATTAGTGATCTTAGTATCAGAACTTAATCCAATAAAAATAGGAGTATAGCCAATTCCTTTCAGTATCTTTCCATTGGATACAACACGCTGACCAGCAGCATTTCCATCTGGAAATAAAAAATTACCTACATAAACGACCGTTTTGTTTACCTTATTAGTCATTCCACACAACTCTTTTAATATAATCCGTATAAGACAAAATGATGCGTACGACTTTATCGCTCACATTCGGCATGGAATAATCAGCGACTGGACGGAAATTGCGCTCTGCTCCAACCTTTTGCAAATCCAATTGAGCCAAACCTTGCATGATTCGTTCCAGATTCAACCCCACCATCATTACACTTGCTTCTTCCATCGCTTCGGGACGTTCGTGTGCTTCCCTTATGTTTAATGCTCTGAAATTCAAGATAGAAGACTCCTCGCTAATCGTACCGCTGTCGGAAAGTACTGCCTTTGCATTGGTTTGCAAAGCAATATAATCACTCAATCCCATCGGTTTCATCAATTGCACATTCTCATGGAATTGCACATTGTGCTTTTCTATCATCTTGCGCGTTCTCGGATGGGTGGAAACAATAATCGGCAGATGATAGGTTTCCGCTATCAGATTCAATACATTTACTAAACTGAAGAAATGCGTTTCCGAGGCAATATTTTCTTCGCGATGAGCAGAAACAACAAAATACTTGTCCTTTTCTAATGAAAGTTGATTTAATAATTCCGATTTTTCAACTTTAGGCAAATAATTCATCATGACTTCATACATGGGACTGCCCGTTTTAATAATTCTATCCGGACGTAAGCCTTCTGCCAACAAATATTCACGAGCAATATCACTGTATGTCAGATTAATATCGCTGATATGATCGACAATTTTCCGATTACTTTCTTCAGGTACCCGTTGATCAAAACAACGATTACCTGCTTCCATGTGGAATATAGGAATATGTCGCTTCTTGGCAGCTATAGCGCAGAGGCAGGAATTGGTATCTCCTAACACTAAGAATGCATCGGGTGCTACCTCTTCCAATACTGGATCGATATTTATTAGTATTTGCCCTGCTGTGCTGGTAGCATTAGCTCCTGCTGCATTTAAGAAATAATCTGGCTTGCGAAGACTTAAATCTTCAAAGAAAACTTCATTTAATTCATAATCATAATTCTGTCCGGTATGCACCAAGATATGCTCTACTGCAGGCGAGGCATCTAATTTTTGTAGTACACAAGCCAAACGAATAATTTCTGGACGTGTACCGACAACGGTAAGTACTTTCAATGTCTTCATTTTTTTATACTGTTTCAAAATACGTATCCCCATCTTCCGGATTATACCATTCATTAATCCAAAATTGAGTATATAATTCTTCTTCTCCCGTGTTTTTTATATTGTGGGTGTACCAAACGGGCATATCCACATAAACCGGAGAATTGCCGTCTAATTCGAAATTCAAAACTTCATCAGTTCCTATCCTTCGTAATTGTATCACAGCCTTTCCTTTTATCACTGTAAAGCGTTCTATCTTTCTTGTATGGTAATGGTTACCTCTGGTTATTCCGGGAACAGTCGTAGAAAAACTTACCTGTCCCCCCACTCCCAATTTAATTGTTTCGACAAAAATACCACGGGAATCGGAATGTTGATCCAATTCTACCGAACGGGGCGGAATGTAGGAACGAAAAGTATTGAACAAATTAATGTCATTTATATCTGCCAAAGGTGGAATAATTCCTTGTTCGTAATAGAGCGTTTTGAATTGTTCAAACAAAGCCAAAATATCTGTTACTTTGCGGTCAAAATCATAGGGAACTTCTATTCTATTAATACCATTATTACCAAACTGGCTAATAATAAAGCGACAAAGAGAGCCAACATAAATTAATTTAACATCATTGTCAACCATCACTTGGGATTGCTCGCCATTTATTAATTTATAGGCAAAAGTGGCAACAAACGTATTGTAATTGGGGCGCGAAAATTCGCCATAGACATTGGGTACTACCAATCCTGTGAAAGTTACATCATTCCGTTTTGCCCAATCTTCCAATAATTGACGTCCTTTCAATTTAGATTGTCCATACAGGTTATCCAAGGATTCCTGGGTGGAAGAACTGAAAAGTACGTGTGGTTTTACATTTTCGGATTCCATTGCCCGGATCAGTTTATGAACCAATTCAATATTCGTATCGTAGATGACTTGTTGATTTTCGTGCCGATTCATTGCCGCTAAATGGACAACCACATCGCATTGTTTCACAAATGAACGCAACAACGAAAAATCTTCAAAATAAGCATCTTCAAAGGCAATGCGTTCGTATAAATCAGGGGTTAATCCCAATACATTATACAAATGAGTGCCGACAAATCCGGCTTGTCCGGTTATTCCTATTCGTATCATAAACCTAAATCTTCACGAATGAAAGACAATTTCAATAAAAGCTGTTTCATCCCTTCCACATCCAAACGTGCAGTATTGTGTGAATGATAATCTTCCACTCGGGATATTTTTTCCTCGCCTTCCACAAAAAACTTATCGTAATTTAAATCCCGGTTATCACAGGGAATCCGGTAATAATCACCCATGTCAATGGCTTTCGCCATTTCTTCGCGAGTAACCAAGGTTTCATACAGTTTTTCGCCGTGACGAGTTCCTATAATCCGAACAATTGTGTTCGCATTATATAATTGTTTCAAAGCTTCCGCTAACACATCTAAAGTAGCCGCAGGCGCTTTTTGAACAAATAAATCTCCGTTTTTGCCGTGTTGCCACGCATAAATAACCAAATCGACGGCATCGTCCAAAGTCATCATGTAGCGCGACATATTCGGATCGGTTATCGTAATGTCGTTACCGGCTTTCAATTGTTCAACCCAAAGCGGAATAACCGATCCGCGGGAAGCCATCACATTTCCATAGCGAGTACAACAAATGGTGGTTCCTGCTTTCTCGCCCAAAGAGCGACCTTTGGCAATGGCTACTTTTTCCATCATCGCTTTGCTGATACCCATGGCATTAATCGGATACGCCGCCTTATCCGTAGAAAGCACAACCACGTTTTTCACACCGTTGACAATAGCCGAATCCAACACGTTTTCCGTACCGAAAACATTTGTCCGAACGGCTTGAATCGGAAAAAATTCGCAGGAAGGGACTTGTTTCAAAGCAGCTGCGTGAAACACATAATCCACTCCCGACATCACTCCGTCCACCGAACGCTTATCTCGAACGTCTCCAATATGGAATTTTACCTTGGGGTTTTGTAAGGCGTGGCGCATATCGTCTTGCTTTTTTTCATCGCGCGAGAAAATTCGGATTTCTTTGATGTCGGAATCTAAGAAACGATTTAGAACGGCATTGCCGAAAGAACCGGTACCACCCGTGATTAATAGGATTTTATCATTAAACATATTATATTGGGATGTTAGCTGAAGTTAGCCAATTATACTATTTACGAGTTATTTTATATGCTATCACGAACTTAGAAATTGATGGTAATCCACTAAAAAACAAAGGGAAAGTGAAATCCACTTTTTCAAACAACAAATTCAACAAATTTTCTTACCGCTTATCAATTTCAGACTTAGAAACAATACGCTGATTTATAAAAAAAATATAAAGTAAAAAAAATAACCGCCCACCAGGAGTTGCTGCAAATAAAAAACCTTTAAAATTTAGAATAAGTACTGAACAAAGAAAAACAAAAAAGAACCAATGTTTTAATCTTAAATAGAATTTTAATCTATAAATCATAACGACCAACAATGAGAATATTAATGTGATCAAAATTAAGCCTCCATAATTCAACTGTAAAATATAACCCACATCTGTGTTCGTTTTCGAATCAAAAAAAAGCGACTTCCCGCTTCCAAAAATCCATTGAGAAAAAGTCTCTGGCCAAATAATGAATCTACCCATGAGAGTAGCAATTGTAGTTTCATTAGTCTGTAAATAATTTGTCCCCAATAACATATCACTAATTTCATAAAAGAATTCTACTACCCAATCCTTGTTAGTTAAAAAAAGAGTCAAATAACCATCAAAAAACGTCAAATAGGATACAATTAGTAGCAAAAATATCATAAAAAATGAAGAAAAAGAACGATAGTCTTTACTGATAATAAGTTGGTAGATAAGGAAAATTAAAACTGCAAAAAAACCTATACGAGCATTTAGAATGACACCAAGTAGAAATAAAACAAACGGAATAATTAACAAATAATTGTTTTTGATGACCAAGATAGTATATCCAGCAAAAAATCCAAGTACATAAGAAAAGGTGAAAGACAAATTTTCGGCTATTCCATAAAGTCGATGTCTCTTCTCATAGTGAGCATATGCTTCAAAATCTTCTACGACAACCGAAGAAGTATAATAACTATCAAAAGTACTGCTTGTAAATAAAAAGAAAGATAATAAACTAGCCACAAAGGCAGTCCAATAAAATAGCGAAAACAAATTAGTTTTTTCATTCTTATTCCTGTTATGTTGATTCAACCAATCTATAATAACAAATCCAAAAAGAAAAGACTGGAATGCCCATGAAGAAAATCTATCAAAATACACTATTTCATTTGCAAATAACTCTCTTATCAAAGAATAAAATACAATACATAGAAGAAGGAAACTTTCTTTAGGAAACCTATTAACGAAACTACTGACTAGCTTTTTATTTATAAATATAACATATACAAGAAAGAAAATAAACTCAAATCCAATATAATAATATTTACTAATAATTATTGGAGGTTGAAAGAGATATAAATAAAGTAAAAAAATAATTGGACTATAAACAATCAACTCCTTAAATTCAGGAACAATTAAATCTTTATTTGAACTATTGTTTCTCATCTTATTCTAATTATCTTCAAAAAAATTCCAATTACCATCTTAATACGTTTTAAAGACGTGAGATGAAAATATTTAAAATGCGTGTATTGATCAAAATGGTTTAATAAAACAAATTTTTTTCGATATAATGGCATAAAAAGGTGTTTGTTAAAATCAGATATACTCCCTGGAGTTCCATAATTATACATACTCATTATTTCATCAAAATAATATAGTTTTCCTTTTAAAGAATTCAAAAAAAGAATTTTCATATCGCCATTAATGCCATACCATTCAATATCAACAAAATCCTTATCATTACGATAAACTATACTCGCTGTTGGCGTGAACCATGGTTTGAGAATTACATCTTTTATGTTAAAGATATTTTTATTTAGAGGATTATTAAAGTTCTGTCTTGTTCCATCATATAGATTGTTGCGAATTGCATTATGAAAACACATAGAAAAATCATCATACATTTCCAGAAAGTCCACTTGTTTCTGCAATTTATGAGAATCTGTCCAATAATCATCACCTTCACACATAGCTATATATTTTCCCCTACATGCTTCTAATGTGTTTCTTGAATTTTGATTTGCACCCAAATTTTTATCCGGTAAAAGCAATTTTATTATATTGGGGTATTTTTCTTTATACTCTAAACATATTTTTCGAGTATTATCTGTGCTGTAATCTTCCCCAATAATCAACTCTATAGGAAAATTTGTTTTTTGCATCAACACACCTTCTATTGCTTGAATAATATACTTTTCATGATTGTAAGTAATCATGCAGATGGATACCATTATATCATCCATAAACTATAATAGTTTTTTCATTAGACATGTATTCTCTTTTTCCTCTATTTTGAAAAAGCCGGATTTTAAATACAACTGATAAGCCGGATAATTTTCTTTATTAACTTCTAAAATAATATATTGAAATCCTCTTTCTTTAACATATTGTATTATAAGCGATAATAAAGATGATGCAACTCCATTATTTATATAATTCTTTGAAACAATAACAGAACTAATATAAGCCCCCTTCGTCTTTTGATTATTACAATAAACGGCAATGAGACCTATCAATTTTTGTTCATGCCACGCCTCAACTATTACTGAATAATCAAATAATTTTTTAACATATTCTTCAATACAAACCATTGTGTCCAATGGTGGAATAAATTCATGAAAATGTTGTCTGAAAAAATCTAACAATATTTCATGACTTACTGTTTTGCATTTATATTCAATATTACAATAATTCAAAGTCATCCAACATGTTTTTTATGGTATCCACCGGATTAAACATCATCACATCCAAAATTGAAAGATTTGGAATAAATTGATTTTTTACCTGTTTATATTCAATAGAATTTGTTTTCAAAAAACTTAATTTTATTTTATTCTCTTCAAAATCTGTTTTATTGTACAATGCCATTCCACCTATGGCATTGAAATATTCTGTTGCTCCTAAAACAGAGCAAATATTAATAACTTTTGCTTGTGATTTTAATGAAGTATTTTTGTCTTTAATATTTGATGAATAAATGAATTCTGTATTAAAATTCAAATAATTAGCAATTTGGATAATACTGTTTCCTATAAATTTCCCTAAATTTTTGTTTTCACAATTAAGAACAGCCTCCATTATCGGAAAAACAACAGAGAAAAAAGGAGCTTTTTTATAAGCTATTTCTATTGTTCGCAAAAGTTTAGTCTGATTATCTGCAACAAAAGTTTCATTAATCAATTTATTAGGACTTGCTCCAGACAAGAGCAGATTGAACATAAAATCTTTGCCATTCAACAATAATCTATTTCTGTTAATCCAACCGCCTTTAATATAATTTACATCATCATATATCACATATTTATCCACAGCATTGACCAACTGAAAATATCCAATATATGGTAAAAAGTAGGGTTGCATTATTCCGAGTTTCATTTTTTTCTTTTATCTAATCTATCAAACAAAGGTGTTTCTATAAATTTTATCCTACATATATCAATCAGTGTACAAATAAGATAGATTCCGACACAAGACAATACCATGTGCAACCATAAATACGGAGATTGAAAATAATCCGTGTTATGCAAAAAATCTTTCCAAAGCCACTGACGCATCGTATTTGAATTGGCATGTATCAATAATACTCCAAAACAGGAACCCGCAACAGTGTTGATAATTTTATTATATTTTATATGTAAGTTTTTGAAAAACAAAAACATACAAACAGCCATTAGAAAAACAGTTATTTTATTTGCATTTCCCATCATCCAACTCCATGCAGTAAAACCATATTTAACTCCAATAAAGTCAACAACGAGCATACTTACCCAAATTAATAAAAGGCAAGAAAAAGCCAATAGAACATTGATTTTTAACGATTTGATAAAATTAAAGTTGTTACCATATAATTTAAGCCAAGCTCCAACAACATAACAAGTGAACGCCCAACCAAAATAATTCCACGTATTCATAAAAAGGAATGTACTGAATATGGAAAAATAAATGAGCAAAATACTTAATAAAAAGAGAAATTCTTTATTACTCAATACTTTTAGCATTTTATTAATAATTGGAGAAAGAATATAAACTAATAGATAAGCCGCAATGAATGAGTCCGTACCTATAAATAAAACAACTGTGTCAATAATAATTGTTTTTATGGAATACAGATACCCTAATGACCATAAAAATAAAATTACTAAAACGGAGTAAAACAATACTTCAAGAACTAGTTTCAATACTTTATTCTTTATAAAAGTACTGTTTATCATAAAGAATCCTGAGATTATAAAAAATATATTTACTCCGACTTTACCACCAAAAGCCATAAACTGTACTAGAATAGTATTAAAGGTAATATTATTTAAATCAAAAAGTTGTGTTAAGCCAGAGTTTATACAATAGTGGTGCACTACTATCATAAACATAGCAACGATTCTTAATAATTCTATATTTGATTCTCTCTTAGTATTCATTTTCTTATTATCTCTATAACTCTCTCCACATTATTTTCTGTTAGCTCTGCATACATCGGCAAACAAATCACACTATCTGCAATTTTATTCGCAATAGGCAGATTTTTGGATCTTGCTGAATCCAATCCACGATAAGTTGAAAAAGAACTGATTAGAGGATAAAAATACCTTCTACCAAAGACATTGTTTTCTTTCATTTTATCATAAAGTTCATCACGAGTCATGCCATATTTTTCGGCATCAACAAATATTGGAAAGTAAGCATAATTATGCCGGATTTCCGGGATGTCTTCCATAAAAGAAATTCCTTCCGTGTTTTCCAATTCTCTCCTGTATTGATTTGCAATTTGATGACGTTTTTCTATTGCATCATCCACTTGTTTCAGATTTAGTAGACCGTATGCCGAACGTATTTCATCCATTTTTCCATTAATTCCAGATGCAACAACAATAGTTTCTCCCGCAAAACCAAAATTCTTCAGGTAATCTATCCGTTTTTTAGTTTGCCCGTCCTTACATATTAAAGCGCCACCCTCGATTGTATTAAATACTTTTGTAGCATGAAAACTTAAAGTGGACATGTCACCCGCTTCCAAAATAGATTTCCCATTTACTGTTACCCCAAAAGCATGTGCAGCATCATAAATTACCTTTAAACCATATTTATCGGCAATTTCTTGAATATATTCCGTATCGCAAGGATAGCCGTAAACGTGCACCGGCATAATAGCCGTCGTCCGGGGAGTAATAGCTGCCTCAATTTTATTAGGATCTATATTACATGTAATCGAATCTATATCAACAAAAACAGGCTTAATACCATTCCAACAAAGAGAATGTGTTGTAGCTACAAAACTATAAGGAGTCGTTATCACTTCTCCTGTTATACGTAAAGCCTGTAAAGCTGTTATTAAAGGCAATGTTCCATTTGTAAAAAGACAGAGGTATTTAACTCCCAAATAATTACATAATGCTTTTTCTAATTCTTGATGATAATATCCATTATTAGTCAACCATTTTCTATCCCAAATGTCTTCTAAATAAGGAATAAAATCCTTCAAAGAGGGAAGCAAAGGAGAAGTAACTGTAATAGATTTATTTTCCATTTATTCGTATTTGTTTAATTGTTGAAAAAACTATTTGTTTAGCTTCTATATATTCAGACAATTTTGTTTTTTCATAAATGAAAATTGCTAAGAAAAAGCCAAATATACATTGTAACGAGAGAATAATATAATTCGAAATATTTATCAGACTAATACTCCACATACATATAGCAACAATAAATGAAATGCAAAATACGGGAAATATATCTTTTAGTTGATCTTTTATCGAATAGTTTATTAAAAAAGCAGAATAATAACTATTTAAATAATAAGCAAAAATAGAGACAAAAACACTTCCCCATAACATAATTTTTATTCCTAAAAAGATACCTAATCCAACAGGAATAATACCAATTATTTTTTTTATTATTTCTAACTTTAGAAAAAGATCGGAGCGACCCTTTACCTGTAAAATATTTAAATTTAAAGCATGCAAAGGATAAAGCATACCGGAAAAACAAATTATTTGCAAATAAGAAACAGCCGGCAACCATTTTTCTCCTATTAAGATTAATAGAAGAGGCCTTGCAATGGCAACAAGACCAAACATACAAGTAAATGAAATAAGCATGGTTGTTTTGACAATTTTGCGATAAGCAGATTTTAACCGTTCCGGTTCTTTCTGAATGGAACTCAAAACCGGATAACTTACTCTTTGTACAACAGTAGTCAAATTACTTGAAAAAATAGTGTTAAATTGTTCTGCCTGTGTATATTGTCCTAATTGTACCGCAGTATAAAATCGCCCAACAACAAGGTAACATATATTTTTATAAACTGTATCTATTAATCCTGAAAGTAATAACTTAGAACCAAAGCCAAACATTTCTATAAAACTATCTTTTGAGAATTCCCATGCGGGTCGCCAAGAACTATATGCCCACAAAAAAAGCATATTAAAAAATTGACGCGAAACTTGTTGTCCGACTAAACTCCAAACGCCATAATTCTCAAACGCCATTTCAATCCCAATTATCCCACTCAAAATAGAAGAAAAAAGAGATATTTTTGTTTGCGTTTTAAAATCGACTTTTTTTATAAATAATGTTCGCTGAATAATAGACAACGAATTTAAAACGAGAACAATACCAAGTACTCTTGTTATAGGAATAAGTATTGGTTCTTTAAAGAAAGAACTGATAGCAGGTGAAGACAAATATAAAATAAGATAAAAAATAATTCCTATAACAAGATTAAAATAAAAAACGGTATTATAGTCAATGCTTTTAGTATCTATTTTACGAATTAAGGCATTAGAAAATCCACTGTCAATAATTGAATTTGAAATAGCAATAAATATAGTTATCATTCCAATTATTCCAAACTCTTTAGGAGATAATAAACGGGCTAGTATTAAACCAACTAAAAAGGTAATACCTATGTTCGCTAAGCCATCAATAAAACTCCACTTAACGCCTTTTACGGTTTTATCTTTTATTGATTCACTCATTTACAAAATAATTATCATTCTAATTACAATAACAGAATCAACTTTTGAGATATTTTTCAATTCCTATTTCTCCGTCAAATTTCATTTAGGTAATAAATAATTTTATAGTTCAATTTTAGGTTCTTAAATTCCTTATGTGCAACCGCCATCACTACCGCATCAAACAGCTTCTCTTCCAGTTTTTCCGTTAAAACATCCAAGCCATACTCGTGTTTCACTTCCTCCTGATTCGCCCAAGGATCATAAATCCTTACATTCGTATCATATTCCTTCAAAGCCCTGACTACATCCACCACCTTGCTGTTCCGAATATCTGGACAATTCTCCTTAAAAGTAATACCAAGCACAAGAATATTCGATCCTTTTACTTGTATCCTTTGCTTAATCATTTTCTTGACAATTTCCGAGGCTACATATTCTTTCATACTATCGTTCATCCTCCTTCAGGCAAGAATAATTTCAGGATGATAACCGTATTCCTGCGCTTTCTGAGCCAGATAATACGGATCAACACCGATACAATGTCCGTCGACCGATCCGGGTTTGAAATACAAAAAATTCCATTTTGTTCCGAGAGAACAGGCAAGATACATTGAGGATTTCATTTAATTTTTATCAATCAACCAATTAACTAAACTTTATTTACTTTTTTATCCGTTCCAAAATGCCTTTGGCTTTGAGTTTGGCTATGTTTGCCTTTATATTGCGTAAATTAATACCAACAATATCAGCCAATTCTTTTGAGGTAATATTATTTTCTGATTTCTTGTTAGTTTTTCAGTGTCTTTTCCAGTATCTTTTTCAGAAAAATTTTCATCGTCGGATAACAGGGACTGTTATTTCATTCTATACAATGCGTTGCATACAAAGGCACAGATTTTATACCGTTTTCAAAACCAAAATTTTTTGCTGAAATCCGGACAGCATAGTGTGGCTTGTACTTTGATACATAAGCGGATAAACTTTTGGATTTAACATTGTCTGCCGCTTTTACTTCACAGGGAATAATGCCCGATTCCTGCGACAACAAAAAATCTACTTCGGCTTCGTTGCCCGAAGTCCAATAATAGAGTTTCCTGTTTGCAAGTGCCATTTTTATTTATAAATCAATTTTATTCGTATGATTTTTATCAATCAACCTTTATTTGTGCAGGCTGCAATGTGTCAATATTTACGAAATTTGAGTTTGAGGATATTTGCTCTTACATTTCTTCCATCGACAATCCGCGATATTCTATTGAGTAGTCCAAAAGTTGTTTACTTACAAGCGTTTTTGCTTTTTCCTGTAAGGTGATTATGTTTATTTTTTCGGCATTGCGTTTTACTTCAGCAATTATAGCACGCTTCTCATATTCGTTGATTGCCACAATGTCAATCTCATTCTGATTACCACTTTCCCAATATGCCCCAATTGCCGAAAGGTTTTCTTCCTTCCTGATTTTTTCACGGAAATACCGCTCCAAAATTTGTCCACTATACGTTTTATAATCTCTACTAACTATATTTTTCAGATAATCAAAACTTTCCGTTTCCACAGCGCCGCGATATTTATAAATAAACCGAAACCAAAAATTCAGAAAATTGTCGTTGATTCGATATTTCACATTTTTTCCGGCTGGTTTCGACAAAATAGGGCGCACTTTAGTAATCAAGCCGTATTCATTCTCCAATTTATCCAAAAAACCACCAATATTCATATTCAAAATCGATTCTATTTCCGAACGCGAGGTTTTGGATGAGGCAATAAGCGAGAGTATCGAAAAATAGTTTCCATAATCTTTGCCAAATTCATCTATCAACACATTTTTGCCTTCGTCAAGAAAAAGAGAGTTGTCCGAAAAAATCTCATTCACAATACTTTTCAGCGTAAAGGCTTTTGCATCAGCCAGCAATTCAACATATTTTGCGACCCCGCCGGTAAAAAGATAAAATGCCAACAAATCTTCGTTGGAAAAATGGGGGCGATAATCGCGAATAATTCCTTTAATCGTCTCAATATCAAATGCTTTAATATGCATTCTGGCTGTTGCCCTGCCAAATAGCGGCTCTTTGGAATTTTCAAAAATCTGTTTCATTAGCGAATAAACAGAGCCACAAAGAATAAGGTTGATTTTACTTTTATCTTTATTTGAGTCCCAAGTATTCTGCATTTCACTGTAAATTGACGAGTTGATATTTCGGAACTCCTGAAACTCATCAATAATCAATGTGAAGTGTCGAACTTGAGAAAGTTCCATCAAGTAACCAAATACATCTTTGAAAGAATGCATCTCGCCAAAAATATTTACTTCCAATTTGTTGCGGATCTCGTTCGAAAATTCTTCACAAAGTAAAGCCTCGTTCTTTTTCTCTACAAAAAAATACAATGCCGGCTTTCCCTGAAAAGTGTGCGTAAGCAAAGCCGTTTTCCCAATACGTCGCCGCCCCACAATGAAAGTCATTTGGGCAGACTCCAACGACTTTTGCTCAATTTTCTCCAAAAGAACTGTTTCTTTTTCGCGATCATAAAACTTCAGCATAATTCAACTATTTTTCGCTGCAAAGATACAAATTATTTTTGAATTGTAACGGCCGTTACTGTAACCGCAGTTGCAATTAGAGAATAATATCCTTGATCACATAAACAACATCACTATTGGGCTTGACACCTCTAAACTCCCTATGCATCACCGCCGTCACCACCGCATCAAACTTCTCTTCCGGCAACTTAGTTAAAATATCCAAGCCATACTCACGCCTCACCTCTTCCTGATTTGCCCAAGGATCATAAATCCTTACATTCGTATCATATTCCTTCAAGGCTCTGACTACATCCACCACCTTGCTATTCCGAATATCCGGACAATTCTCCTTAAAAGTAATACCAAGCACAAGAATATTAGCACCTTTTACCTGTATCCCCTGCTTAATCATTTTCTTGACAACTTCCGAAGCCACATATTCACCCATACTGTCATTCATCCTTCTTCCGGCCAGAATAATTTCCGGATGATAACCGTATTCCTGCGCTTTTTGAGCCAAATAATACGGATCAACACCGATGCAATGTCCACCCACCAAACCGGGTTTGAAATGCAAAAAGTTCCATTTTGTTCCGGCGGCTTCCAATACCGCATTCGTATCAATACCCATTTTGTCAAAAATCTTTTTCAATTCGTTGACAAAAGCAATATTGATGTCGCGTTGTGAATTTTCAATCACTTTGGCTGCTTCCGCTACACGAATTGTCGGAGCCAAATGCGTACCGGCCTGTATGACCGATGAATATAATTCATTAACCAATTTGCCTGTTTCGGGTGTAGAACCGGAAGTTACTTTTTTAATTTTTTCAACTGTATGCTCTTTATCGCCCGGATTAATTCGTTCGGGGGAATAACCGGCAAAAAAATCAACATTGAACTTCAATCCCGATGTTTTTTCAACCACCGGAATACAGTCTTCTTCCGTTGCACCCGGATAAACAGTTGATTCGTAAATCACTATATCGCCTTTTTTGATTACCTTGCCGACTGTTTCGCTGGCTTTATACAAAGGCGTTAAATCGGGACGGTTATTTTTATCAACCGGAGTAGGAACGGTTACTATATAATAATTGCAATTTTTAATATCCTCTAAATTGCTCGAACATAATAACCCGGTTTTATTGGGAGATTGCGGGTCAAGCCCGCAATGACAGGGCGATAAGACGGATTTTAGAATAGCATCGTCCACTTCTAAGGTGCGATCGTGACCCGACATTAATTCATCCACCCGTTTTTTGTTCACATCAAAACCAACAACAGGATATTTTGTCGCAAACAAACGCGCCAAGGGTAATCCTACGTAACCCAATCCGATTAATGCAATTTTTATCATATTTCTTAAATCTTATTTCTTAACTCTTCATAATACCATTCCACCGCTTCTTTCAATCCTTGTTTCATGCTGTACTGTGGTTGATAATTCAACAATTTTTGTGCTTTTTCTATGCTCGCCAGTGAATGAGGAATATCACCTATCCGATGGGGGCCATGTATAATTTCAACATTGGCTATGGCTGGATCATAATTGCTGAGATATTCTTTGAGATAGTTTACCAACTGATTCAGTGTGGTACGCTCGCCGTAAGCGGTGTTATATACAGTATTCAAAGCTTCTTTATTTTCTGTGGATAAAGCCAGCAAATTCATCTGAACCACATTCTTTATATAGGTGAAATCGCGGGAATATTCGCCGTCACCGTTAATAACCGGCGATTCGTGATTGATTAATTGCTTTACAAACAAAGGAATAACTGCCGCATACGCGCCGTTCGGGTCTTGCCGTTTGCCGAAAACGTTAAAATAGCGCAAGCCTATACAATCTAAATCATAAGTGCGGGAAAAAATATCGGCATATAATTCATTGACATATTTCGTAATCGCATACGGCGAAAGCGGTTTACCAATGGTATCCTCTACTTTGGGCAGACTGACAGAATCGCCATAAGTTGAAGAACTGGCTGCATAAACAAACCGCTTGACTTTTGCATCTCTTGCGGCAACCAGCATATTCAAAAAGCCGGAAATATTTACTTCATTGGTTGTAAGCGGGTCTTTAATGGAACGAGGTACGGAACCTAAAGCGGCTTCATGAAGAGTACAGTCAACTCCATCCACTGCTTTCCGGCAATCTTCCAAACGCCGGATATCGCCTACCATCAGTTTGAAGTTTTTATTGCTGAACAAATGTTGGATGTTTTCGACCTTTCCGGTTGAAAAATTATCGAAGCAAACAACGGTATTATTCAACTCCAATAATGTTTCACAAAGATTGGAACCGATAAATCCGGCGCCTCCCGTTACCAATATTTTTTTATTTTCAATCATATTTCTCTATTATCTCCATATACTCCATCGGAATAAACGTCATAGCCAGCGTACAAACACCCTCCAATTTCACAATCACCCGTTTATGCCCTTTCACCTGTTTGCCTATCCATCTTCGCCATCATTCACCAGTCAATGCCTTTGAATTGGGGGTCTTCAAGAATTCTCCTAAGCTATACCAATTTCAGGATTAATGAAACTATCTGTATTTATAAATTGTTTGATCTTAGAGTTATCGAATACTCTACCATAAAGTCGAACATAAAGCACAGAATATCTAAAACTTGAATTGCCATAGTCAAAAAGTCAGCTAAATTTTGCAAGAGAACTTTAGGCTTATACCCTAAATGCTTCTCTAAAATTGCTAAATAAACATCCAATATCTCTTTCCATGTTATAACATACTGTTTGTTTGCCGTAATATGAAAAGTTTCCCCTAAGGCATCATATCTTCCAATTAAAGCAGCTATTCCTTTTGAAACGTATAGCCCATAGGTCAACGTTGTTATCTTAGAATTGCTTAATTCTGTATTGTGTACTCCCACCTGGGAGCTGTGTATCTGTGTTTCTCCCTTGGGTTTCGCCCATACGTAACCTGATGCGTTTTTCCATAATCGGCAGGATTGAAGAATGAATTTCTGAAAGAAGATGCTGCTGATTCGGAACAGCCCTTGCTGTTGGAATCACGTACCAATGGTTGTGCAGCCATGTGGATAACAATATTTGGCGGTAAAATAGCGCCGATGTTGTTATAATGGGACGGTTTTTCAACCATTTATACAACATTTTCGCCTTTACCACGTTTACCAAACAAAAAGCATATTACTTGGAAACGAAAATAGGAGTTATCGGATTAGGATATGTGGGCTTACCATTAGCCCGATTGTTCTCAACAAAATACCCCACCTTGGGCTGCGACACGAACCTCGCAAGAATAGATTCAATAATGGCTGGCCGCGATGAGACAGGAGAGGTAGATGATGCTCTGCTCCAGTCTGCTATCGCAAACGGCTTTAAATGTTATAGGGACTTTAACCGGCTTCTTGATTGCAACATATATATAGTGGCTGTGCCCACTCCTGTGGACAGTAATAATACGCCCGACCTTACTGCTTTGCTCAAAGCCAGCCGGTCGGTTGGCCGCATAATTAGCAAAGGAGATGTTGTCATCTTCGAATCAACCGTTTATCCCGGAGTCACCGAAGAAGAATGTGTACCCATCATAGAACAGACGTCCGGGCTTAAATACAATGTCGATTTCTTTGCCGGCTACTCTCCCGAACGCATCAACCCCGGTGATAAAACCCATACGGTTGAAAAGATAAAGAAAGTAACCTCAGGCTCTACTCCTGAGATAGCCGACCGGATAGATGCCCTCTACAACTCCGTCCTCGAAAACGGAACCTATAAGGCCTCCTCTATCAAGATAGCCGAAGCATCCAAGATACTGGAAAACTCGCAGCGTGACGTCAACATCGCCTTCATGAACGAATTGGCCAAGATATTCAATGCCATGGACGTCGACACCTGCGAAGTGATAGAAGCCGCGTCCACCAAGTGGAACTTCCTCAAGTTCACCCCCGGCTTAGTAGGCGGACACTGCATCAGCGTCGACCCCTACTACCTCATACAAAGGGCACAAGTCTACGGTGTCTTCCCCCGTGTCATGTCGGCCGCCCGCCGGTTAAACGAGAGCATGGGCGATTACGTGGCTCATGAAGTCATCAAGCTGATGAACAAAAAAGGGATCTTGGTAAAAGACGCCCGCATCCTCCTCCTCGGTATCGCCTTCAAAGAAGACTGTCCCGATATCCGCAACACCAAAGTAGCCGACATCTACGACGCCCTGCTCGAATATACCTCCCGCATCACCGTATACGATCCCCACGCTGACGCCGCCGAAGTAAAGCGCCGGTACAACATCGCCCTCGCTCCCGAACTCCCTTCAGGCCCCTACGATGCCATCATCCTCGCCGTAGCCCACAAGGAGTTCAGCACCCTTAACCTCCCTGCCCTGAAAGCCCCCACCTCCATCATCTACGACGTCAAAAGCTTCCTCCCCAAAGACATAGTGGATGGGCGATTATAATAAAAATATCATGTATATTTGCAGTGATGTTGCAAAATTACATGTATATTTGCAGTAGGAAACATAATATATTTAGCTATATGTAGATGATATAATGATATACCCTTGGAATATTTTCCTCCAAAAACTATGGTCAGGAGAGATTATCTAACTACAAGAATCTTAACGTTTCAGAAATTTGATTGATATGATCTTTTTTCACACCGGCATCTTTTGCAAATATTTCCCATTGGGAAACTGTATCAACAATATGCTGAATGATTTCATGTCCATCTTTTATATTCATTTTCTTTGAAACAGCGAGTAGATCATCATACGTAAAATCATCCCGTTTGTTATTCAGGGACATTTGATGTCGGCTTGTCCATTTCCCTGATGGTGAATAGGAATAACATAGATCATAAGCAGGAGCTAACGACCATTGGCCTGATTGGTTCATTATAAATGAATGATTTTTCGTATGGTCGTCGTGGTTTCGGGCAACCACATTGAAAACCATTCTCCGGTACATCTGTTCCATTTCATCGTAAGGAAGGTATAGTTTTCTCATAGTCTGGAAGGCTTGCTCATACGAATATCTTCCATCTCTGTCAAAATGAGCTATGGCGCAAAGGGTTTGGGTATGCAATTTCTCTCCCGAATCTGTACGGTCAAAACGTTTGGTCATGAAATGAGCATACTCGCCTTCCTGCAATAAACGACATTCTGTCATTAGTATCCCACAAGCAGTTGCCATTTTGTAATAAGCATATTCAATCTTTCCTATACCCTTTGGATTGTCTTTCACCATGCGGTCTTCTACTCCATCAAACTTTAACAACCAATAAGTAAAACCGGAAAGAACTTTCACCTGACCCGAACGAACTTCTTTTGTTGTCTCATTATAAGCAATGACGGCTTTTGGCTTTGCACCGCCTGCAGATGTACCAACCTTTAATATATCTTTAATAGCCTTGTCTCCTTTTAAAAGACTTGCCTGAAAATTTTCTCTTTGGTTTAGAACTTCTCTTGCCAATTCGGAAAGTTGTTCTATTTCTACTTGGGTAGATTCATTTAAAGCAGCATCCATATTAGCCGGTTCATATTCTAATGCACCCATTCCGCGTTTACCTACATAGCATAATCGATCAAGAGGGGTAAATTCGTTAACACTCATACCCTTGCTTGCAAACCATTCGTCTAATATCTTATTTCCATAATCATCAGGCAAAGAATCTGCTAATAAACCGGGAAGGCCTTTAAATGTTTTCCCTTTATGTATAGGAAATGAATAGACCCGGTCTCCTCTTACAATATCACTCAAAGGCATAATAAGCGGCGCTATATCAAGCCCTTCTTTTGCAAACGAGTCGTAAAATTCCATGGTGGCATATTCTTCATCTTTATTCCAAGCAACTGCCGCCACCTCTTTATCCCATAATTTTACATTTAATACTGTATCCATTACTTCATTCTTATTCTTTTGGGGGTTTTGCCTTTTAGCTTTAGTATTTCTATGGGACTGATTCCTATTTCGGGGAGGAGCATTTCCAGGTTGTCGAGTAGGCGCAACACACGCAAGACGGGCAATAGCATGCTGATTGATACCGGATTGCCTTTTTCTATTTGTGAAACTGTGAAAATACTTATACCTGCCCGCTCAGCGAGGGCTTGCTGAGTTAGTTTTCTCTTCAAGCGGTATTCCTTGATTCGCTTACCTATTTCCTGCACGATTGCAGTATCACTCATGCTGTTCCAATCCATTTTCGTACTTTTTTGCTACAAAGATAACGATTTTACAGCAAATAATCATAGTATATTCTATTATTATTCCTGTTTTTTGGATATAATAGCAGTATTTACTATAGTTATTGCATCGAATAAAGAAGAGAGTCTGAGCCTGTAATAAACACACAACTTCGAGCGGAATATTTCTGAAAAATCATGTAAATCCTTCAAATCAGGAAAATCCTGATTTAGACAATTTCTGTTAAAACGGAAGCATTTTGTCAGGAAAAGGGGCTTTTTTGTGTTACGAGAAATTCGGAGTTTCGACGAAATCGGCCAAAGTTAGCGGATATGTAAAGCTTTTGTCAATATTTGGGAAAAATATTTTGAAAAGACGGCTTCTTTTGGGGAAATCATTTAGATGATTTCCGGACGTCATCAGCATAATTTGGAAATTTCATTTAGATCATTTTTTAAATCATCTAAATGATTTTCTGAAGCGATGGGGATGAATTGTGAATAGTCTTTAATATTAGCTATTATTTGGTTAATATTAAGATCTGTTAAGATTTATAATGCCCTTAAATCCCTTGAGTGCCTAAATAACGTTATGGCAGCCATTGAAAGGAAAATATAAATAGTAGAGCATCATTCCCGCTCTCTACTTTCAATTTTCAACTTTCAACACATCATTGCTATCTTTTTGTATTTGCCAAACCCCCAAATCCTTGCGTTTTTCGTGTTAAAAGCCCAAAATCGCCTCCAAATATCGAAGAAAAAAAAGACCATTTTTTGACATTCTGCTATTTTTGACCCTTTTT
>BNTS01000057.1 GCA_025996775.1 Bacteroidia bacterium
GGATTTTGGTTGATTGCTTTCCTTTGTGTCCTTTTCTATTCCGGCGTATTCCCTTTCCTCAAGTTTGCTACGAAATTGATGATATATAAATATAATGTACCCGATGATTTTGCAGGTGCCATACCCAGCATCCTCCCGTTTGGAACGATTCTGCTGACGCCTTTGTTTGGATCCATATACGACCGAGTTGGGAAAGGGGCTACCCTGATGCTGATTGGTTCGTGTATGCTTGTGGTGGTACATGGACTGTTTGCATTTCCGCTCATAAATGCCTCTTGGTTTGCTACGTTAAATATGGTAGTTTTGGGCATTGCCTTCTCACTTGTACCGTCGGCAATGTGGCCATCGGTGGCTAAGATAATTCCTCAGAAGCAATTGGGTACAGCCTTTTCGATGGTATTTTATGTTCAGAACTGGGGATTATGGGGTGTTCCGATGCTGATTGGATGGGCAATTGACCGCTATGCCAAATTACCGGGAGATGTTTTAGCCTACGATTATACCATTCCCATGCTGATATTTACTCTGTTTGGTGTTTTGGCTGTCTTTGTTGCCCTTCTTTTAAAGCGAGAAGACAAAATAAAGGGCTACGGACTGGAACAACCTAATATTAAGGCATGATTTGTTTTCCGAATGCAAAGATAAACTTGGGATTGAATGTGGTAAACCGTCGACCTGACGGCTACCATAATATAGAGACAATCTTCTATCCTATCCCCCTTCGCGATGCTTTAGAGGTTGTTGAGGCGGATACCTTCTCTTTTTCACAAACAGGCATTCCCGTAGATGCTCCTGTAGAAAAGAATTTGGCAGTTAAGGCAATGCGCCTTTTAACTTCCTCCTATCCACTTCCTCCGCTGGAAGTGCACCTGCTGAAAGCCATTCCCTTTGGAGCCGGATTAGGAGGTGGATCAGCCGACGCAGCCTTTATGCTAAAGCTTCTGAACGACTTCGGTAAACTAAACCTCACCGACGAGCAATTGGAAGCTATGGCCACCACCTTAGGGGCCGACTGCCCTTTCTTCATCCGCAACATCCCCATATTTGCGTCTGGTACCGGCAATATCTTTGAACCCATAACCCTTTCCTTAAAAGGCTACTATTTGACATTGATAAAGCCTGATATTGCCGTCTCAACTGCAGAAGCCTACTCAGCCGTTACTCCAAAATTATCAGCTATCTCCCTTAAAGATATAGTAAAACGCCCCGTGCACGAATGGAAAGAGTATATGGTAAACGACTTCGAGCCAAGCGTCTTCGCAAGGCACCCCGGAATCGCTGCCATCAAACAGCATCTCTACAATTTAGGCGCTGTCTATGCTTCCATGTCCGGCTCCGGTTCCTCCGTCTACGCCCTCTTCGACACCCCGGTTTCTATAGAAAAAGAGTTCCAATTTTTAAAGCATTGTTCTTTATTAAATCTATATTTGTAGTAAAATCTAAATATGGTTTTTTTGTAAGAATATGCTGGATGAACATAATTTGCTAATTGGGTTAAAACAAGGTAACGAAGAGGCTTTTTCTTTGTTATTCAAAGCATATTACAAAGATTTGGTGTTGTTTGGAGGGTGGTATCTGCCTGATAGAGTAGCCTGTGAGGATATTGTACAATCGATTTTCCTCAAACTGTGGGATGAAAGGTCAGCACTCACTATCACCTCATCCCTGAAGTCTTACTTGCTTAAGTCCGTTCGCAACGCTTGTTTAGACGAGATTCGCCATCAGAATATCATACAAGAACATGAAGATTACACCGCTCATTCGATGATATACAGAGAGGTGGATATCGATCATTATATTCTGTATTCAGATTTGCAGAAATACGTGGAAAAAGTTTTGAAGATTATGCCCGAAGCCTATAGGGAAGCCTTTCTGCTCAGCCGAAACGAGGGGCTGAAATACCGTGAAATAGCTGAAAAGTTACAGGTGTCTGAACGAACCGTGGAAGTACGCATGAGCAAGGCGCTCGAATTGTTACGGAAATATCTGAAAGAGTTTCTCGTCTAACTCCTGGCGAGGGGTTAATTCGTTAAAAATAGTTATAACTATGCGGTAAAAACATATTTAAGAGTCTTTACTAAATATAAGCGTAAAGGAAAATATGATAAATACAGAATTACATGATACTGATGAATTCATCAATCTATGGCAAATAACCCATCCGGCATTCAACCCATCTGATATAGACGTGGAAAAAGCCGAAGCGACTATCCGTAAGAAGATACGCCGCAGAGATTACTTTATCATGAAAGCATTTCTATATTGGCAACGGTTAGCCGCTGTGCTGATTATCCCCCTGATCGTACTATCCGCCTATTTATATCTGACCCGTGATGTAGCAGAATGTCAGGAAACCGGTTACCAAGTAATAAAATCGCCTTATGGTATCTTTTCACAAGTCAACCTGCCGGATGGCTCCAATGTGTGGCTGAACGGTGGAACTGAATTAAAGTATCCAATGAAATTCACCCCGGGTAAACGTTTGGTTTATCTCAACGGCGAAGCTTATTTTGAAGTTACCTCAGACACCAAAAACCCGTTCGTTGTACAAACCAATCAAATGGAACTGACAGCCACCGGGACTAAATTCAATATAGAGGCTTATGCCGATAAAGCGCAGACTGCCGTAACAATGGTTTCGGGAAAGGTTGATGTAGCATTTGGCCAATCGCCCTCGATCCCCCTGTCAGTCGGAACCCGCACTTGCTACAATGGTCAAACAGGGCAGCAAACCCTCGAACAAACCAATCCCTATAAATGGTATGCCTGGAAAGACGGTCTGATGATCTTCCGGGACGATTCGCTTGGCTATGTATTCAACAGACTGGAACAGACCTTCAATGTAAAAATTATCCTGAAAGACCCAACGCTATCAAACGACCTCTATCGTGCAACCTTTGAAGATGAGTCCTTAGACGAGATAATACGCCTCCTTGAGATGACAGCTCCCATCAAATTTGTTTTCCAAAAAAGAAGCAAAACAATAGACGGCTACTACGAAAAACAAAAAATAGATGTCTACCGGATTTGAATAAAAGAAAAAGGACTACAGTTTTGCAGCCCTTTTTCTTTTATTCAAATCAATTATTTATCGATTTTTTTCAGCTTATAGGTTTTACCTGAGAAATCAATTTTGTCTAACGTAATGCTTCGAGGATTCTCATATGTAGCCTTAGCCGTTGGATTAACGTTAGGTATATTAGAGAAATCACGTCGCGGAGGAGGAGGTGTTGCTTCGCCATTTCCTTCAGCCGGTGGAGGAGGAAGTGTAGCTGCCCTTCTAAAATCATAAATGCAATATCCCCAAACCATAAACCATGCCCATTCAGGCTGAACTTGATAGACTGAGTCTGTAGGTATAGTCCCTACTTCACCCAGTGATATAGGCTTACCGGCAGCAAGAGCAAGCAAATCATCATGATGAGATTGTTCCCAAGCGCCATAAACATCCGCAGACAGAATATCAACATAATCTGTACCTGGATAGAAATCTTTGTAAGGTCCGGCTTCGTCGCCCGGTTTGTTACGGGGTGCATTCGTATCCCATACCCAAATCAGGTTATTCAGCTTATGATGATTAGTGAAATAGTCATACATGGCAATATATAACTTTTTGAATCCGTCTTCACCCGGTTTATTACACCACCAGAACCATACACCGTTCATTTCGTGGAAAGGACGCCACAGCACAGGAACTTTTGCATCGCTAAGTTGCTTCAAATATTTGGCAATGCCATCCATCTGAATCTTCCAAAGGGTATTGAGTTCCGTTCCGTCGGTTACCAATTCATTCCACTCTTCCCAAGAAGGCAAGCGATCCGTCAGACGCCAAATATCGTCGCCATTACATTCGTCGCCATTAATCGGATAACAACAATGCCACATGAGCGTAATGATACGTCCTTCAGCATGTTTCTTTATAGCTTCGTCAACAATACCCTGCCTTAATGTTTCTTTAGACAGTCCGTTTTCTACGGTTGGGCCAAAAGGAGACGACAGATTCATAGGGCCGCAGTGCTGAAACTTTGCCTGGTTTTCACCCATGGCAAAGAAGCTGAAATCAGCGCCCCAAACAACAGGGTATAAGTCTGTCATTTCATGAACAACATTGTCGTACCTTTGTAAATCACTTGCGAAATTATGTTGCCCTGTCAGCGTATACTTCCCCTTGATTTCGTATAAAAAACTCAGGAGTTGCTTTGCTTCGGGTGTAGCATTCGGATTAACCGGCTTAAAACCGATTTCCTTCTCGCCACAGGCCGAAAGCAAAAGACAGCACGACAAAATAAAACCAATCAATTTCTGTATTTTCATATTCTTATAAATAATTAGTTTTTCTGGAATACTTTATAGGAATGAGGAGGCAACGTAACACGGTAGGTGTTCGTCGTAGGTCCGCCACGCATCATAAAGAAGGCAAATCCTGCGGGTACCGGTGGAGGAGGTAATTTTTCGTAGGTAGCTCCGCCCACCAAGTCCGTAATCTTTTCAATTTTTTGATCCGTTATAAGCTGAACGGTTACCGGTTCGTCTAAGAACGATTCCACGATGAATGTACCGTTATCATATAGAAACAGACTTACTTTGGCCGGTCCTTCCAGACGGATATCCAAATCCTTACTTAATAGCTGACGAATTTGATTCAATACCGGTTCCGGATAGCTATACAGATTGCCGAAGTCGTTGGGTACCGTTAACACATAGAAGTTTCCTTTGGAATACTGTGCCCTTAATATAATCGGATAACCGCTCACACCATTCGACAAAGGTCTGCCGGCACTTACTGTTTCCCAAGCATCGTTGGTATGATAGAGCACTTGCGGAACTAAGATATCCTTGTCGGAAGTGGCTTTACCCGTAGATCCCCAAGGAAGACTGAAATCGTTTACCAACACATTATCGGGAACACGCAATTCCACGATTTCTGCAAGCTTGTCGGGAATAGCTTTCAGCAGATTGGTTGTAACGATTACATCGCCACCCTTTGTCAATTGAGCTTTGATTTTCGTAATCAGATCCGGGTCGTACTTAGCTTGTTCGGTTAAAAGCACCACTTGCTGGTCGGTAGGGAATGTAGGATACATGTCCATAGGAAGTCCAATCATACCAAAATAGTTTTGCAAGAAGTCGTCACCCAATGATTGGTAGGGTTTATACGATTTGATACCAATAGGTTTTCCTAATTTGTTGATGAACTTATCTATCTTTTCTGCCGTATAACCGGCTACTCGGGCAAGAGTCGTAGGCGTGTACAATGAACCATTCAAGTTCACCGGTTTAGCCATCTCATCGTAATCAAAGCTTGTTCCCTGACCTTGCCAAGCTGTTCGGAGCGAAGGTCTTAAAGCCACGCCAATCAGCTCGTCATACGCGCAAAGCGATATTTCCGGGGCTTTGGCAAAAAAGGTAAGCCAAAACTCTTCGGCATACCGATCCGCACCCAAGCCTGTACCACCACTATCAATCCATCCACCGCGATTATGTCCGGGACGAAGGTTTTCAAAGTAACGAATAATGTTATAACTTTCGTAGTTTTGCAGATGTTGATTTCCTGAAGGATCACGCGATTCCGTACCTGTCCATACCCCATCGAAGATTTGCGGGCCGGTAGCCAGATTAAAGCCTAAGCCTGAGAAGTGATCGTACCAGTTAGGGTATTTAATAATCACTTTCACTTTGGGATTGACTTTTTTAGCCGGATTGATTACTAAGTTTTGTCCGGCTTCCGTCATCAAATCCAGACGATATTGCGTCCAGCTCTTGGTACCCTTTGCTTTTATCTCAATATCCGACTTGCAACTTGTAAAGAAGAAATCATCCAATATGAAATCATCGAAATGCTTAGCTGTATGCTCTGCTATTTCCTTCACTAACTTACGGTGTTCCGGATTTGAGTAGCAGAAGGTTTCAAAGTTATTCATTTCGTTGATAGTATACGTGATACCGCCACCTACTTCAAGGCCTTTGTCCAAGAAATATTTCTTGGCTTGTTCGAGGGTCTCGTCGGGAATAATATTTAAGTCGCGATGCGTTTCGAGATAGATTTTATCTACTTTAATCTGACTGGAGATAATATTCCATGTTGAATCAAGCCAGTGCAAGTCTTTCATCTTCTCGGTTGTGTATGCTTTTACATATACCGACACTTTAAAACCATTGTAATTGCCGGAGAAAGCCCCTAAGCTAATTATCGATAAAGCGAGAACAAAAAATAATCGTTTCATAAATAGTTCTTATTTAATTATTACTTGGTAAAACACATTATTGGATACGATTCAGTATTTCAAATCCCATGCGACTATTGTGATAGGGGCATCTCCACATGCTTGCCTTTTCCGAAGTTTTGATTGGTTCGCCTTCGGGAGTCACATTGCCATACCATTCGCCATATTCGTAGTCGATAACATGGTTTTTGATCCAACTCCAGACATTTACGGCCGCATCGAGATACTTCTTGTCGCCGCTGATCTGCCATGCATTGACGTAACCTACCACGCCTTCGGCTTGTGGCCACCACTCAAGGCGTTCCTGGAATACTGGAGGAGTTTGAGCCTGACCCTGTCTTTGTCCTTGACGTTGTCCTCTGCCTTGTCCCTGACCTTGAGCTTGTGGAGGAGGGCCGAACGACGGACGCCCGTCCCAGAATTTTTCACCTTTCACATATCCCTTTTCGCTGGTTCCTTCCTTGAGATTCACCTCTGCCATTTTCACAGCGATCCTTCTGGTGTCAGCAATGATTTCTTCATCGCCCAATACTTCCGCTGCTTCGGCAAGCAACCATGAGAATTCGATGTCATGGCCGTAAGAATCAATATGCATTTGATTTACCCAATCCATACTCAGGTAAAGATTTTCGTGCCAGGTAGTCTGGTCGAGCACTTTATGAGACTCTACGTCAATCTGCCGTTTCAACATCTCCCTCAATCCCGGATCTCTCCACACACGGTAGAGATTTGTCAGAGCTTCGAGTACATGCAGGTTGTTGTTCATCCCTTTTGGTGAACGTATATTTTCGGGCATCACCCACTCACGTGAGAAATTCTCGATAAAACCACCGTTCACCGGATCATATACATGCTTAATCATCACATCATAAATTGAAATAGCAGCTTGCAGACTTTCAATATTGCCGGTTGCACGGAAATGCTCCGATAAACCGTATATACCAAAGGCATTCACATAAGATTGCTTTTGCATATTGGCAGGTGTGCCGTCTGCTTTCAGATCCCAATAAACACCACCGTATTCCTTGTCAATAAAATGATCAATGAAATAACGTGCACCTCTATCTGCCAACTGTTTGTAGGTCTCGTCGCCCAACTCACGATAGGCTGTTGAAAACGTCCATACCAATCGCGCATTCAAAATACCTCCTTTATTGGCTTCAGGCACAGGCACAGCCTCGGGTGTAATCGTTCCATAAAAACCACCGGCAGGATCAGGGGAATATTTGACCCAAAAGGCCAGGATATTATCCTTCAAATCCTTTACAATCTCCTTCTTGAGTTGTTCTGCCACTTCTTTATCACTCGCCTTTGCCATTCCTGAAGAAGAGAGGAATAAGACAGCCATTAGAATTACTAAATTTCTCATATACATTGTTTTAAAAATTAATAATCAGCATCAATCAATTTCCACCATACCCCGGGTTTTGTACAATTGCTTTATTCCTGTTTATTTCATCAATAGGAATAGGATATAATTCCCATTTCTTATCATAGTCGAATGTCCGTTTCGTATGTGGATTGGGTACAAAGAAGTCTGTTGTGCCATAACCCGGAATTTCCTGGAAGATAATATTTTCGTTATTCTTAGGATATTCGGCATCAAGATATTCTTTTACGATTCCCATACGTATCGCATCATACCATAAAGAATATTCGCAATAAAATTCGTGTCTGCGTTCACTCAGCAAAGCCACTTTCCATGCCGGAGAAGTGTAAGGAGTGTAACTATACGTTGACGTATAGATCGGTCCATCTTCATAGATAGGCGTCTCATCGTTGCCACCCACTAATCTCTTATAAGGTCCTGAAATTTTGCCTGCTGTTCTCTTATACGTGCTATAAAAAGCCTTTGCATCCGGAGCTTTTACGGTCGGATCGGTATTCAAGGCAATAGGGAAAGGTTTGTTATAGGTGCTCGAAGGTTCCAAAGCGCCCCAAGCACGATCGCGTACCTTTTGGATGTATTCCCATCCTTCAGTCGAATTTTCACCTTCAAGCTGGAAACAACATTCTGCATAATCGAGGTAAGCTCCCGCCAAGCGAGCCACCGTAGCCGGCATGCCGACACATTCTTTTCCACCTAATCCCGGAATTTCTTTCCATACTTTCATAACAAAATTAGACGGCAGGTTATCTATGCCCACATAAGCTGAGCGCCAACCTTTCGTAAGTCCTACATAATTATTAATAAAGGGATGTATGTGCCCATATTGAGCAACTTCATAATCTAAACGTTTGTCTCCCTGTTCGAACGACCAAACAAACTCATAGGAAGTCATCTGGGGGCCCCATCCGCCATACTCAACAGCTCCAAACTGTTGTGCAGGCATCCAAACGGCATCTGTTTTCGAGAAAACACCCCAAGTCATATCCTCAAATACCGGATAGCAAACTTCCCAAATACTTTCACTTTGCCAATATTGTCCTTCCAGATGGATCTGGCCGTAGCATGGATTTAATGCATATCTACCGCTTTCTATTATGTCTTTCAATTCTTTCTTGGCATCGGCAAATCGATTTGTATACATATAAGCCTGAGCTAAATAGTATTTTACCATTCCTAACGTAGTACGTCCTCTTTGACCTTTCCAAGGATCCCAACCTAATATGCCTTTGCAATACTCCAGATCGTTAATAACCAATTGCCAAACTTCCTCAGCCGTGTTTCTTGGCTTATCGGGGGCACCGGTGTAGGTATCACCTTCTTCCAACAAAGGAACGCCTCCGAAGTTTTTCACAAGTTGAGAATAATAGTAGGCACGGATAGCACGAGCCTGAGCTTCGATGATCTTTCTAGTGTTTTCTCCATCATCAAAAATATTCACATCTGCATCACGAAGATTCACAAGGAACGTATTCGCACGGGCAACCGCATTAAAAGGAGTATTCCAGGAACTGGCCACATAATTATGATCGGTCAGCCATGACCAATTTCCGAATTGGTAATCCCAACCAGTGGGTCGCATATCCAACATGGGGCAATTAGCAAAGACTACATTGGGAGTCAGATTATTGTTATAGAGTTCGTCGTACACACTCATCAACCCTTGTTCGATATAAGCCTGACTGGTAAGTAATATCTTAGGCTGGATGATATCGTAGTAATCGATATCGAAATAATCATCGCTACAAGAAGCAGCGCCTGTTAAGAAGGCTACTCCCATTACTGTATATAAATATATCTTTTTCATACGTCGTATTTTATATTGAAAATTCATTATGTAAAACATCAAAAACCTACGGTAAGACCAATCGTGAAAGTCCGCTGGAGGGGATAATGACCATTATCGAAACCATTCAATAGGATGGCATTATTATTGTTGATTCCGGCATTACCGGCTCCGCCTTCAGGTTCAAGATTTCCCACATAATTGGTGAAAGTAAATATATTTTCGACACTTCCAAATATACGCAAATTATCCAAATTCGCAAATTTCAACTGATTTTTATTCAAGCTGTAACCAATTTGTACGTTCTGTAATCTAAAGAAGTCTGCACTCTTGAGGAAAGCATCCGATATCCTACCGTTGAGGTTGTTATCGCGTATACTCAAGCGTGCGTATTCGTTACTGTGGTTCTCAGGAGTCCAAGCTCTACCGACTGCTTCTTTCAAAATATTACGGTAACCTTCTTCGCTATGACGTATATTGTTCAGGTACGCATAACCCAAAGACATGACTTTCTTTCCTGCTACACCATACGCATAGAGGCTGGCATCCCATTGTTTGTATGTGGCCGACAAATTCAAACCGTAGTCTAAATTAGAAAAACCATTACCAATGATTTCGCGATCATTGTCATCTAAATAGCCGTTACCATTCAAATCTTTATATCTGAAGTCACCGGGCACGGCACTCACTTGATAATAACCAAGGGGCGATTTGGCATTCCATTCGTCGATTTCTGTCTGACTCTGGAAGATACCATCTACTCTGAAGGCATAGAAAGAAGCGATAGGATAGCCGTCTGTCGTGATAGAAGCATTGTCCCAGTTATCTCCATAACCAAAATCGGAGCGGAGAGGATCACCAATGTCGATCACCTTATTCTTCAACATGGCAGCATTCACTCTTGCGTTGAAGGTCCAGTCTTTGGCACCGGTTTGATAGGAACCCATAAATTCCAAACCCTTGTTCTGTATATGACCGGCATTGGTATACACATTGTTATAGCCGAGTGATGTGCGGACATTACGTTGCAACAAGAGATCTTTAGCATCACGTACAAAGTAGTCAACAGAGAAAGAATAACGGTTATTAACAAAGCCGAAATCCAATCCGAGATTCTTCTGTTCGTTTGTTTCCCATTTCAAATTCGTATCAATTAACACCGTTTGAGCTAATCCTGGAGCTAACACAAAGTCACTACCATTATAGTAGTAGTAGTGTATGTTGCTCGATGACATTTGATCAACGGATCTGTTAGTAGGCATACCGGCATTACCTGTCTGTCCCCAACCTAAACGAAGCTTCAGGTTGCTGAAGACATTCAGTTTTTTTATAAAACTTTCTTCCGAAGCACGCCACGCAAGTGAAGCAGAAGGGAAGGTACCGTAACGATTCCCGGCTCCGAAATTGGAAGACCCGTCACGACGTACAGTTGCTGTCAGCAAATATCTGTCGAGTAAGGAATAATTGGCACGTCCGAAGAACGATTGTGTCCGCAATTCAAGTCCTAACCCACCTGTTCCGGTTATACTGGAAGAGCGTTGTGATAATTCAATCCGGCGAATACTTGGCACAGGCAAAGCATTAGACGAAAGGTTCGTATTTAAAGAAAAGCTTCTGGAAAGAGAATGTCCTGCCATTACACTGATTCGATGGATTTTTGCAAGGTCAAAGTTATAGGTTATATAACTTTCCAAGGAAAGCTGTGTATTTGAACCTGAACTAATCGATAAAGCATCTTCCACACTGTAGCGAAGTGTACGTGTACGGTTGATAAGCGGGGTGTAATTGCTACGTGAATTGCCTCCGTAGTTGAATCCGCCTGTTGTCCGGAACATTAAACCTTTGTATAAATCCACTTCAACATACGCATTAGTGATTATGCGGCTACCGTACATTTTGTTTTTCGCTTCAACCGACTGGGTCGTAGCAGCAACCGGATTGTCGGCATCCTTATTGATATCTGTCGTATTCAAAGGAAAATGTCCCCATTCACCATTCGGATATTGTATAGGCGTGTGTACCAATTTGCCGTTTTCGTCTACATCATCCATTGTTGGTGGAAGTAAGGCGTAATAGAGTAAACCGTTATCGTTAAAGAGGCCAGAGAAACTATTACCGCGGCTACCGCCACCGGAATACATTTCATTATACATATAGGTTGTACTAAGACCTATGCGCAGGAACTTCTTGATTGTATGATCAATATTACCGCGAACATTTAAGCGGCGGAAATTGGAATTGATAATAATTCCTTCGTTGTTCATATAACCAAACGACAAAACGGACTGCGTTGATTCGCTACCACCCATCACACTCAGGTTATATACTTGTTGAAGCGCCTTACGCGACATTTCGTCCTGCCAGTCGATGCTGTTCAATTCCTTGTCATAGTTAGCCCAAACGGCATTTAAGGGTGAATTGTCGTTGGCTGCTGCTATACGTGTGGCTTTCACAAATCCTTCGGCATCGAGTACATCTATTTTCTTTGAATTGGTTTGAAGTCCGTAATTGGCGGAGAAGTTCAAACGGGTACGTCCCCTTTCCCCTTTCCTGGTAGTAATCATGACAACGCCATTAGCACCTTCCGAACCATAGATAGCCGTAGCTGAAGCATCTTTTAGTATTTCTATGCTGATAACATCGTTAGGGTTCAGGTAGTCGATATTTCCACCTACGCGAATACCATCTACTACATACAAAGGATCGGTTGAGTTATTGATGGTGGCAACACCACGGATACGAACCGAAGTACCTCCGTCAGGACCTCCGGAGCGGCCTACGTATACACCGGCTGCTGCTCCCTGTAAACCAAGTGCAACGGTGGTGGGATTCCGCTTCATCATTTCTTCCGAGTTTACCGATACAACCGAACCGGTGACGTCGCTTTTCTTTACAACGCCATAACCGATAACGACTAATTCGTCCAAGTTCAAGGCATCTTCAGAGAGTACGACTCTCATTTCACGAGTGGATGCAGCTACTTCTTGAGAAGAATAGCCAATATAAGAAAAGATGAGGGTGACATTTCCGGCCGGTATCCCCAAAGAAAATTTGCCGTCCATATCTGTTATCGTACCGATAGTCGATTGTCCTTTTACCGTGATGTTCACTCCAACGAGCAATTCGCCGGCTTCGTCGACAACAACACCTGTAACCGTTCTGCCTTGTTGTTGAGGAGTGGTAACCGGTCTTTCATTCCGGCTCAAAACAATCTGATGGTCACTGATTGTGAATTTTACCTCTTCCGTGTTGAACAAGTTCTTCAACACGTCCGAGACGTTCTCGCTATTGATAGATATATTCACTTTACGATCCACATCTATCAAGCGTTTGTTATACAAAAAACGATAATCTGATTGAGACTCTATTTCGTTAAGTACCTGTTCAATAGATACATTTTTCATAGAGATAGAAAGAGTCTCTTTTGAATTGTCTGAAGCAAATGCTTGCATCGTAGCACAAACAAGTAAAATCAAACATATTCTCGTTATCAAGACAAATCTGGAGGCGATAAATAGTCTACTCAGTTCTTTAAAAGAAATTGAATTCATTTTTTTTGCTGTGTTTAATTAGAAAATAAGGCTAGTAAAATAATTTTTATTTACCCAAAGGTTAAACTTTTGTGGTAGTACCCTTCTAAAGGCTACACTTCTCCATATTATCCGATTCCATAGGCTAAACATTTTTTTAAGATTAACAATATCACTGTATATGACGATTGCGAAAAACATTTCCACACCAAACTTAACGTTAATTAACCTAAAGATACGAAATCTTTTTTATAGGCATCTCAGGAAAGCCTAAAGACATCGTTATCTTTCTATTGTGACATCGTTATGTTTCTATACAGACATCGTATTGTTTCTATTGTTCGACAACTGTCGAATAGCTGTCCGACCCTTGTCAAACAGTTATCCGACCCCTGTCAAACAGTTGTTCGACCCTTGTCAAACACAAAAATCATAAGGGCTTCTGTCCAAAAATTTGAGGTGTACAAAAAAAACTTATCCGAAGGATACATCCTTTTGGGATTGCTATAATCCAAGATATACAAAAAAAGGGGCAGCTATAAAGGCTGTCCCTGTAAAAATTTCTTTGCTTTGATTTTTTAGGCTGTTGCAAGTGCTTCATCATCATCATCATCGTCTTTGGGGGCGGGTCGGACGAAGAAGGCGCTTAGCTCGAAGAGTCCATAAAGCGGGATGAAGACTATCATGAGGGTGAAGGGGTCGCCACTGGGGGTGATAAGAGCGGCCGCTATCAACAGGAACACAATGGCATGACGGCGGTATTTATGAAAGTAGCCGCGATGCAGAATTCCAAGTTTGGACAGTAGCCATGATAGTAACGGCATCTCGAACACTACACCCATAATGAATATCAACATCAGGAAGATATCCATATACGAATCAAGGGAAACTTGTTCCTGGATGGCTTCACTTATCTGGTAAGTAGCCAGAAATCGAAAGCTCAAAGGAAATACCAGAAAGTAACCTACTGCACATCCCAAAAAGAACATGATATTACCGAACAGGAACACCCATCGTATATTCTTCTTCTCATTTTCATACAGAGCCGGGCTGACAAACCTCCAGATTTCAAACATCAGATATGGGAAGGTACACACAAAAGCCAACCAAAAAGAAGTCGTCAGGTGCATAAAGAACTGGGTTGCCATCTTGATGTTGATGATCTCGACATGGAAAGCCGAATCACAGAAGTCGCTCACTATATTGAAAACCATCCCCGCATTGCAAAACAACCGATAGGTGATAAAATCCCCCCATGTTGGCGCCAGGATTACCGCATTAAAAATCCCCTGTTCTCCACGCATGAACGCGAAGAAGAGAATGGAAAAAATGAAAAGAGCCAATATAGAACGAAACAACGTCCAGCGAAGTTCTTCCAGGTGATCCCAGAATGACATCTCATCTTGTTGCATCTCTCTCTTTATTTCTTAGCCGGAGAATCGGTATCGTTCAGATCGATATCGTTTTCAATACCTTTCACACCTTCTTTAAAACTCTTGATTCCTTTTCCAACACCTTTCATCAGTTCGGGGATTTTTTTACCGCCGAAAAGCAACAATATGATCACAAGGATAATAATGATTTCGGGCGCCCCGAGCGATTGGAGAAATAATAAATGATTCATAATATAAATGTTTAAATTGTTAATACTCATCAATGATTGACGCTACAAAGATACTATTTGTTAACTTATGTATGTCAACAAATCAAATTTTATTACCTTTGCGCCGTCTTAAAAATCTGAAATTAGAAAAAGATTAGAAAATGAAAGCTTATGTATTTCCCGGGCAAGGCGCCCAATTTGTCGGAATGGGTAAAGATCTTTATGATAGCAATCTGCTTGCAAAAGAATTGTTTGATAAGGCAAGTGAAATTCTTGGATTTCGCATTACCGACTTAATGTTTGAAGGAACAGATGATGATCTGAAACAAACGAAAGTAACCCAACCGGCTATTTTTTTACATTCGGTTATCTTGGCCAAAACGTTGGGTGACAATTTCCAACCTGATATGGTTGCCGGTCATTCTTTAGGCGAATTCTCTGCTTTGGTAGCTGCAGGAGCCTTATCGTTCGAAGACGGACTTGTGTTAGTATCTAAACGTGCCAAAGCTATGCAGAAAGCCTGCGAAGCTACATCATCCACCATGGCTGCTATTTTAGCACTGCCGGATGCAATTGTAGAAGAGGTATGTGCAAGTATTACAGACGATATTGTTGTTCCGGCTAATTACAACAGCCCCGGGCAAGTAGTAATCTCCGGTACGCTTACAGGAGTGGACAAGGCCTGTGAACTTCTTTTGGCAGCAGGCGCCAAACGCGCTTTGAAACTGAAAGTAGGCGGCGCTTTCCATTCTCCATTGATGGAACCCGCTCGCGAAGAATTGGCTAAAGCAATTGAAAGCACTGTATTCGAGAAGCCTCATTGCCCCATCTACCAGAATGTAGATGCTTTGCCTGAGACCGATCCGATAATCATAAAAGACAATCTGATGGATCAGTTAACTTCGCCGGTTCGCTGGACTCAAACTGTTGAAAACATGTTAGCTGCCGGAGCCAATATCTTTATTGAATTAGGCCCCGGTAATGTGCTGCAAGGCTTAGTAAAGAAAGTAAACCCCGACGTTATCACGGAAGGTTTGCAGTAAAAGCTTCTGCAGAGGGTGGGGGAGTATCGCTTCCCCACGCTTTGTTTGCTTTAGGTCCCATTTCTAACTCCAATATACCACCCTTGGCTATATCGCTATGATTAAACCAGGGCTGATTGAGCGGCTGTCCGTTTAAGCTTGCAGACTGAATGTATTTATTTTCATCCGATGCTCCGTTGGCCTTTACCTCAAAGTATTTGCCTTCTCCCAAATCTATCTTCACATACGAAAACACCGGACTTCCTATATTATAGGTAGGCGAACCGGGTGTGACGGGATAAAAGCCCATTTGACTAAAGACCACGAATGCCGACATGCCGCCTCCGTCTTCATCTCCCGGTATCCCCATCAGGTCGTTGCGAAACCACTGATTCAATAAATTGCGGATGCGTTTCTGCGTCTTCCAAGGCTCGCCTGCGTAATTATACAGATAGGGGATATGGAAAGCCGGTTCGTTAGCCATTGAAAACATACCCACATTGCCGGTCTGGTCGGGCAAGATGTTGTAGAACGACCATCTTGACATACCATAGGGTGTATTGTACATATCCTCCAAGGCACTGATAAATGGATGGTTCCCGTGGAGCAGTGATATTAAGTCTGCTATATTATGCTGTACATCCCAGCGGTAGATGTAGGCATTGTTCTCATCGTAATAGTCGCGAGCGCCGGGACCACCGGATATGCGGTAATCCAAAGGCTCAATAAACTTTCCGTCTTTATCTTTGGGATGGAAAAAGCCTGTTTCGGGGTTGAAAACATTACGGTAGTTGTATGAAGAACGGAGATAATAATCGGCCTCCTCTGTCTTTCCCAAAGCACGAGCTAAAAGGGAGAAGCACCATTGGTCGTACGAGGTTCCGAGGGTAACGGCTATCGGTTGCCGCTTTTCCCAGGAATGAACTCCGGGCACGGTTTCTTTCTCGCCGGGTTTCAGTGCCGGAAAGTAACCTTTTTCTTTATAAAAGGCATCGAGTTCACCGGCAGGTACATTAGACCAGGGAATTAATGAACGTTCCTCTATAGCACCCTTGCTTGCCAGATAGGCTTTCTCCAAATCAAAGTCGCGCAAGCCTTTGGCATAAGCATCGGCTATCATTGCTATGCTGTGATTGCTGTTCATATTTCGCCCGTCTCCGGCTACACCGGGAAAGGTGGGCAACCAGTTCGTTCCGGCCTGCTCAGCCATTAACAAGTAGGAGCGGACGATGTTGTTCTCCTCCTCCTTGTTGAGAAGTATGCGAAGAGGATGGGCAGCGCGGTAAGTATCCCAAGTCCAGTCATCGGTATAGAAGGGATGACCTTCATCTTCGTGTACTTGTCCATCGAAGGCACTGAAATACTTGCCGTCTTCGCTCAAACAGATAGGGCGTTCGTAGTAGCGGTAGAGGGAAGTATAGAATACGGCTTTATCATTTTCTGTTCCACCTTGAATGGCTATTTTATCGAGTGCCTCGTTCCAGGCTTTCCGTCCGGCTTGTGCTACTGCTTCTACATCGAATCCTTTAATTTCGCGATCTACATTGGCTTTAGCTTGTATATCACTAATGTAAGACATACCATATCTGAGACCTATTTTCTTGGTTCCTTTCAGGAATTGGATGGAGATAAAATCCGGATTGACACTCAGTTCTTCCATATCAACATCTGTTTCTATGCTAAAAAATACACGGGTTCGTACCTTGGTGTTTGCGCTACCAATCCACTGAAAGCCTTCCAAGGGATTGGCTAAGTTGGTGAACTGCACATCCTTTGTTGGGATAACTATAGAAGGTGCATCGGGCTTTTCGAAGGTAAAGCTGTAGACGGCGCTCTGGTGTGAAGGGGCAAAATCTACTTCCACGCCTGCCTCGTCCAAATAGACTTGATAGCGGTAAGGCAGTACCTTTTCCCGATCATAACTCAGCTTTATATCATTTGATATTTCGCCTTCGTTACCTTGAAAGGGTATCAGTTTGAGTGTAGAAGCGCTACGGTGATTAGTAACGATTAGTGGCAGACCGTGCAATACATTCCCGGTAAAGTCTGAGCGAATAGGAAATACGCGCAGCAAACTGTTAGGTAATGATACCGTAGGGTAGGCAGGAACCAGCATGTGACTGATGCTCCCCATGTAGGGATTCACATAATCTACCGGTTCCTTTACGGATTGCCGGCTGCAGGCAGTCATCCCGATAATCAGGGTGGCTGCTGTACAGATAATTTTCATCATAATTATAAATGTTTTATATGCAAAGTAACAAAGAAGGTACGACATGCGAAAGAAATTACCGCACCTTTTTGATAAATTGTTGTTTATTAATTATAACCGGGGGCTGGAGTGACTAATTTGAGTTCCATTGCCTTCGTCGAGCTATAAGGATAGATTTTTTCCCGGATATATTTAATTTATGGGGTGGAAAATCAATTTGTTTTCAAATATTGCTATCTTTGTGCGCATTTCTTTTGATTTGCAAAGTCGAGATAGCAATTTATAGTTAAATACAATAATATATTATGGAAAAGAAAAGAGTATATCTATTTGGCAATGGAAAAGCCGAAGGAAAAGCTGACATGAAGAATCTACTGGGTGGAAAAGGTGCTAACCTTGCTGAAATGAACTTGATAGGTGTACCCGTACCTCCCGGGTTTACGATTACCACTGAAGTTTGTTCAGAGTATTACGAGGTTGGTGAAGATAAATTAGTAGATATTCTGAGAGAAGATGTTACGAAAGCTGTTGCGCATATTGAAACGCTGATGAACAGCAAGTTTGGAGATGTGGCTAATCCGCTTCTTGTATCAGTTCGTTCCGGCGCCCGCGCCTCTATGCCGGGTATGATGGATACCATCTTGAACCTTGGTTTGAATGACGAGGTTGTAGAGGGATTAGCCAGGAAAACCGGTAATGAACGTTTTGCTTGGGATTCCTATCGCCGTTTCGTACAAATGTATGGCGACGTGGTATTAGGTATGAAACCTACCAGCAAGGAAGACATTGATCCCTTTGAAGAAATCATCGAAGAAGTAAAAGAAAAAAAGGGTGTGAAGCTTGATAATGAACTGACTGTAGACGATTTGAAAGAACTCGTAGCCAAGTTTAAATCTGCCGTGAAAGCACGTACCGGACAGGATTTCCCTACCAATTCATACGAACAGCTTTGGGGAGCTGTTTGTGCCGTATTCGATTCGTGGATGAACGATCGCGCTATTCTTTACCGTAAAATGGAAGGTATCCCTGCTGAATGGGGAACGGCTGTTACGGTACAGGCCATGGTATTTGGAAATATGGGAAATACGTCTGCTACGGGTGTTTGTTTCTCTCGTGACGCAGGAAGTGGCGAAGATGTGTTCAACGGTGAATATCTGATCAATGCACAAGGTGAAGACGTTGTTGCCGGTATCCGTACCCCGCAGCAAATCACCAAAGCAGGATCTATTATTTGGGCCGAACGCGCTACTATCTCAGAAGAAGACCGCGCCAAAAACTATCCTTCCATGGAAGAGGCCATGCCTGAAATATTCAAGGAACTGGATGCGATTCAGACGAAACTTGAGAACCACTACCGCGATATGCAGGATATGGAATTTACCGTACAGGAAGGCAAACTTTGGTTCCTTCAGACACGTAATGGGAAACGCACCGGCGCTGCTATGGTGAAAATAGCTATGGACTTGCTTCGCCAGGGAATCATCGACGAAGATGTTGCCCTTAACCGCATTGAGCCTCTTAAGTTAGACGAACTGCTGCATCCTGTTTTCGACAAGAATGCCCTCAAGAATGCCACAGTGCTGGTAAAGGGTTTACCTGCTTCTCCGGGGGCCGCAACAGGACAGATAGTTTTCTTTGCCGAAGATGCTGCTGCATGGTATAAAGATGGCAAGAAGGTGGTTTTGGTACGTATCGAAACATCTCCCGAAGACTTGGCCGGTATGGCTGCTGCCGAAGGTATTCTTACGGCTCGTGGAGGTATGACCTCGCACGCTGCTGTTGTTGCACGTGGCATGGGTAAATGTTGTGTATCAGGAGCCGGCGCTTTAAGCATTGACTATAAGAAAAAGACGGTCGAAGTAGACGGTAAGACACTGAAAGAAGGCGATTACATTTCGATAAACGGAACAACAGGGCAGGTATTTGAAGGAAAGATACCAACCCAAGATCCGGAACTTACGGGCGACTTTACAGAACTGATGTACTTGGCCGACAAATACACACGTATGTCTGTACGTACCAATGCCGATACTCCTCAGGATGCCTTGCAGGCTCGCAAATTTGGTGCACAAGGAATAGGTCTTTGCCGTACGGAACACATGTTCTTTGAAGGTGAGAAAATCAAGGCAATGCGTGAAATGATTCTTGCCGAAAATACTGAAGAACGAAAGAAAGCGCTTGTCAAACTATTACCCCTTCAGCAGAAAGACTTTGAAGGTATCTTCCGCGCTATGGAAGGCTTCCCTGTTACGGTTCGTTTGCTTGATCCTCCTTTGCACGAGTTTGTTCCTCACGATCCTAAAGGACAGCAGGAACTGGCTGATGCCATGGGTGTTAATGTAGAAATTGTTAGAAAGAGGGTAGAAGCGCTTCACGAATCGAACCCGATGCTTGGACACCGTGGTTGCCGCTTGGGAAATACCTATCCTGAAATTACCGAAATGCAGACCCGTGCTATCCTTGGAGCCGCTTTGGTGCTTAAGAAACAAGGGATAAAGACCTATCCGGAAATCATGGTGCCATTAACCGGTATTCTGTATGAGTTCCTTGCTCAGGAAAAGATTATCCGTGCAACAGCAACCCTTTTGTTTGAAGAAGTTGGCGATAGTATAGAATATAAAGTAGGAACGATGATAGAAATACCTCGTGCCGCTCTTACTGCCGATCGTATTGCTTCGGCTGCAGAGTTCTTCTCTTTCGGAACGAATGATCTTACGCAGATGACTTTCGGTTATTCTCGCGACGACATTGCTTCCTTCCTCCCGATTTATCTGGAGAAGAAAATTCTGAAGGTAGACCCCTTCCAAGTACTCGATCAGAATGGAGTAGGGCTGTTGATAAAGATGGCTACCGAAAAAGGACGCTCTGTTCGTCCCGACCTTAAATGCGGTATTTGTGGAGAGCATGGAGGCGAACCATCATCTGTTAAATTCTGTCACCGGGTAGGGCTGAATTATGTATCTTGTTCTCCGTTCCGTGTGCCTATTGCACGTGTTGCAGCAGCACAAGCAGCGCTCGAAGGTTAAAAGTAAATCTGTAACTTATCAATCAAAAGAGGCAATGTCGGAAAACATTGCCTCTTTTTTTTATATCTTTACCGCCGTATTAGGAACGCAGTAACAAGATCTTTATATGGAACTATCTCATTTTATCAGTGATTTGGCTCTTATTTTAATAACGGCCAGTGTTGCAACTTTGCTTTTTAAATGGCTTAAACAGCCGGTTGTGTTGGGCTACATCGTAGCCGGGTTCATAGCCGGTCCTTATTTCTCATGGCTTCCTACTGTATCCGAAATGGAGAATGTGGAGGTATGGGCAGAGATAGGTGTAATTTTCCTGCTTTTTGCTTTAGGGCTGGAATTTAGTTTCAAGAAACTGATAGCGGTAGGAGGTACTGCCACAGTGGCTACCATGATAAATATGGGGTCGATGATTATAATTGGGTATGCTGTAGGTCAACTTCTACATTGGGATACCATGGACAGTATTTTCCTCGGAGGGATGCTTTCGATGTCGTCTACTACCATTATCATAAAGGCATTCAATGATATGGGGCTGCAAAAGCAGAAGTTTGCGGGAATTGTTTTCGGTATGCTGATTGTAGAAGACCTGGCTGCCATCCTGATGATGGTAATGCTCTCTACTGTGGCTGTTAGCAACACGATTCAGGGAATGGAGCTTTTGAAAAGCCTCCTGAAACTGGTATTCTTCATTATGGTTTGGTTTATTTTCGGGATTTACCTGATACCAACCTTTCTGAAGAAAGTAAAGGCTTACCTGAATGATGAAACGTTGATTATAGTATCTATCGGCCTCTGCCTAGGAATGGTACTGCTTGCCTCGAAGGTAGGCTTTTCTGCTGCTCTTGGCGCCTTTATCATGGGTTCTATTTTGGCAGAGACGGTTCGTGCCAGGCAAATAGAACATTTGGTGGAGCCTATCAAGAACTTGTTTGGCGCTGTTTTCTTTGTATCTGTTGGCATGTTGATTAATCCGGTTGTTATCAAGGAATATATAGGGCTTATACTGATTCTGACAAGTGTAGTGCTTGTGGGGCGCGTAATCTTTGCCTCCTTGGGAGTTCTGGCCTCGGGCGAGGGACTGAAAGTAGCCTTGCAATCGGGCTTTAGCTTGGCGCAAATCGGTGAGTTTTCATTTATTATTGCTTCGCTGGGTATGAGTCTGGGAGTAATTAGTGATACCTTGTATCCTATAATCGTTACAGTATCAATTATTACGACTTTTACTACACCCTACTTCATTAAGATGGCAATACCTGTCTCTGGCGTCTTAGAAAAGATTATTCCCCCGAAATGGACCTTGATTATTGATGGATATGCTGCTGCAAATCCTTATAAAACGGTTAATAAACAGGGTGATTGGAGTAAATTACTGAAGACGGTGATAATAAATGTTACTGTTAATGTCATCATCTGTCTGGCCATTTTTCTGCTTTGGGATACGTTTGCCCTTCCTTTTATAACTAAACACATACCGGGGATATGGGGCGAATTGTTGGCTGCGCTATTGGCGCTTATCTTTATGGGGCCTTTCCTGAGTACGATTGTGAGAAGAAAGAATCACTCGAATGTTTATGATAAACTGTGGAAAGATAACCACTTCAACAAAGGGGCGCTCATTTCGCTTGGCGTGATACGGCTTGCCATAAGTTGCTTCTTAATTCTGATGGTACTGATAACCTTGTTCCCATCGTACACCTTATTGATGGTGCTTATCTCTATGGCCTTGATTGGCGTCATTATATTTATGGAAGGCTTTAAGCAACAATCGAAACGATTGGAGGCTCGTTTCATGGAAAACCTTAATCAGAAGCAGTTGCATGACGAGAAAAAAGTTCCCATTTTGCCGGAAACTGCTCGACGTTTGCTGACACACAATATTCATATCGAAGAGATTGATGTATCTCCCCAGTCTGTACGTATTGGCAAAACCCTCCGGGAACTTGACTTTCGCGGACGTTTGGGGTTGAATATTGTATCCATCATTCGGGGTAACCGTAAGATTAACATCCCCGAGGCAGATGAGCGGATTTACCCTTATGATAAATTGATAGTAGCCGGTTCAGACGAGGATATTCAGAATTTAATGAAGGAATTAGATGCTATCAACCAAGCACAATGCCTGGAAGAAGATGCACAGGTACACGTCTCTCTTGCACCTTTCGAGGTGGAAGAAGGATCGCCTATGATAGGCCACAGTTTGCGTGATTTGAATATCCAGCAGAATACCGAATGTATGGTCATCACGGTAGAAAGGGGAGAGGATAATATACTCCCTCCTGCAGGCTTTGTGCTGATGAAAGGCGACACCTTGCTTCTTGCAGGCGAAGCCGACAAACTAAGCAGTTTCGGTACCAATATCCTAAAAGCCTTTTAATAATTATAATAGGTGTTTCCTACCCAGCGGCCGGTGACGGATTGACCTGTGTAGGGTATTTCGATTCCGTAGCCATTGCGTCTTCCATCTTTCCAGTTACCATACCAGATGCTTCCGTCCGTGTTTATCAGGAAGCCTATTCCATGGCATCTGCCGTTTTTCGTTTCACCTAAGTACTTGCTTCCGTCCTTGTA
>BNTS01000058.1 GCA_025996775.1 Bacteroidia bacterium
ACAAGAAGCTAAGCTACTGTTTCTGTTTTATGGCTTTGAATTTGAATTTGAATTTGAATAAACAACATAATAACCCTGTCAATAATATCCTTACTTGATAATACAGAGCTGGAAGGAAGATACAAACCCTTCTCGAATAACGATTCCGAAGTGCCGTCTCCATAAAAAGATGCATCCGCATATACAAGTTGCAGATGCATCGGTTTCTAGAGCGGGCGTGTTTCAATGTTTGCGGCTTCCATGGCCAAACGCAAATCTTCCCGTGTATTTCAAAAACCGACAATTTTTAAAAGAGTAATAAAAATAATTTTAAAATATTCTTGGGTTGTATGATTATTTATATATTTCATATTGCACACAATTTTATTGGGTATCACTTGCTCTATATAAACACTATCCGGATCAACTGCATTGCCTAATAATTTATTTTCATCCATATATTCAATAGATGCATAATCAGTAATGCCGGGAAGTACAGATAAAACGTTTCGTTGCTCCGAATTATACATATTCACATATTTACGAACTTCAGGTCTCGGTCCGACTAAACTCATATCTCCTTTCAAAACATTTATCAACTGGGGTAATTCATCTAATTTGTATTTTCGTAAAAAATAACCAGCTTTGGTAATTCTGCTGTCTTTTGCCCCTACGGTAATTAATCCTCTTTTATCAGATCCGCTGGTCATGCTTCGGAATTTGTATAGCTTAAAGTCAATTCCATCTTTTCCTACTCTTGTCTGTTTGTAGAAAATTCCGCCTTTGCTATCTAATGTGATAAAGCCTGCTATCACAAGAAACACAGGCAATAACAGGATTAATCCTAAAAAAGAAAATAACAGGTCGAAAAAACGAATCATATCACTTCTTCTACCGATTGTACAACTGCTTGAATAACCTGATTAATCATTGTATCGTTCAAACCAACCCATACGGGAAGCGTTATTTCCCTGCAATAATTAGAAAAAGCCGCCGGATAATCTCCCATTTTATAACCCTTGCTCTTAAACGCCGTTAGCATAGGAAGAGGCTGATAGTGCACATTGACCGACACATCCTTATCAAAGATGCGTTGAATGATGTTGTTCCTTTGCTCTTCCGAAACGTTTTTTATCCGAAGACAATAGAGATGATAGGAACTTTTCTTATCTGCTGTTTCATATATAGGAAGTTCCGCCCATTCGTATTTAGCCAAAGCGGTTGTATATTTATCAAATATATATTTTCTTGATTTCAAAATTTCCGATTCATAACGATTCAATTCTATCAGTCCGATAGATGACTGAATATCAGTCATATTTCCTTTATAGCCCGAAACGATTACGTCATAACGCCAAGCGCCTTTTTTCGTTTTTGCCAAAGCATCTTTGTTCTGCCCGTGAAGGGTGTAAATGCAAAGATATTGATAAACCTCTTCATTATCAAACGGTTCCGGTAAATTTAAGGCAATGGCCCCACCCTCTGCGGTGGTTAGATTTTTCACAGCATGAAAAGAAAAGACGGATATATCCGCCAAACTTCCGGCTTTTCGGCCTTTATATTCTGCCCCAATGGAATGAGCGGAATCAGACAAAATCAATATTCGACCCAAGTTTTTTTGTTCTTCTGTAGCAGGAGAAAACAGGGATTGAATCGCTTCCGATTTGATTAATGCAAAAAAATCATCGTAATCGCAAGGCATTCCGCCTAAATCGACAGGTATAATGACTTTGGTTCGGGAAGTTATCGCTTTCCTGATATTTTCAACGGAGATATTCAAATCATCCGGATTTATGTCCACCATTACCGGAATAGCGCCGCAATGAACGACTACGTTGGCAGTAGCGCAATAGGTGTAAGCAGGAACAATCACTTCATCTCCTGCTTGTATGCCAAACCAACGCAATATGATTTCCAAACCAATCGTGTTGGAATTGACAGCCAGAGTGGCTTTGTTGCCGCAATACTTGGTCAATTGCTTTTCAAATTTCTTTGTCTTGGGACCTGTGGTGATCCAGCCGGATTTTAAAGTGTCTACTACTTCATCTATTATACGTTGATCAATGTGAGGCGGGGAAAAGGGAATAAGCATATTTATATAATATTTTTTATCATTCGATACATTTTTCTATTGGGATACGAAACAAAATCATATAATGGATTATAACTCAAATTTTTGTAAAAAGAAATTACCTTGTCATTATCATAATAATCGGTTGTCAAAGACAATTCGGTACAGCTCTTCAATTTTAACTCTACCTCTAATTGTAACAATAATTTCTTACCAATTCCCTTGCCTTGACTATCCACAGAGGTAGCGATAGACAACAATTCCGCATATTCTCCATTATCGGATATTTCAGGATTCTTTTTCGTTAAATTCTTTATTAGCCGTATTAAAGAAGCGGGTTTAGAAAGCAGCAAATAGATTGATATAAAAAAGTAGTGTAGAAAATTCTCTTTGATTAGCTTTTTATAAAACCCTTTAGACAAATAAGTTGCTGCACAAAAACCCAGTAGCGAATCATCTTCATAACAACCCAATAAAATACTATTCTTATTGTGTGAGACAGACTTATAATAAACGGTCAGAAAATACGAACCTAATTCTGTCATAAAGAAATTAGAAAAAGAACTTTCATGTACAGAAACAACTTGTACTATCTCTCTTTTTTCTACAATTTTTCTGATTTGTTGCATTATAAAAGTTCCTCTATGTGATAAACCAATTTATTCAGGTTCTCTTTTTTAGAAAAACGCTGCATGGCATAATTGAATCCATTTCCCCCCTTTTCTTCTAATTCTTTAGGTGGAAGAGCAGTAACCTCTTTCATCTTGTTTGCTAATTCGGAAATATTTTCGGATTCCAAAACCCATCCGCAATCTGATTCTATAATTGCATGTGCAATATCCGAATTTTTATCAGCGCATGAGATGATAGGTTTTTCTGAAAACATATAAGCAGGCAACTTTGAAGGTATTGAACTTTGGGCCGCTCCTTTTTTGATTGGCAATAACATAACATCAGCCTGAGCCTGCACTTCCGGAACTTTCCCGTCCGGGACAGACCAAAATTCAATTGTGTCTAAATTCAATGCGGCGCATTTGTTTTGAAGTTGTTCTTTCATTGAACCGGATCCGGCAATAATCAATTTTGAATTTTGCAAATTAGCTTCTGAAAACGCATCTATCAATAAATCAACTCCTGCAACAGGGCCTATATTCCCTAAATACATGAAAACAAATGGTTTCTTTTCCCGCACTTGTCTTCTGATTGTCTGATTGTATTGAACAAATGTCGTTTCGTCTTGCCAATTATAAGCCACTTCTATTTTTGAGAGATCGATGTTTCGGGTTTCTGCCAAATAACTTTTCATCCTATCCGAAATAGCAATAATCCGTGTAGCATTTCTTAAAATATATTTATCAAGCGGAACTAAAAAGAAGTTAATCAGTTTCTCAACAACCGGTATTTTATTTGACAATGATTCGGGATAAATATCCTGAATATGAAACACGATTGGGATACAGTATTTTTTTGCCGTCTTCACCGTTAATAATTGTGCAAATAAAGGCCAAGTATTGGCATAAATAAGATCAATTTTATCGTGATTATTTTTTATAAATCGACAACATTGCCTTCCAAAGCTATAACTTTCCCAAAAGCGACCTGTCAGGCTATAGATGGGGCAAGTATATGAATTCACTCTTATTAACTTATAATTTGCCGACTGTTCTTCACCGCTAAATTGACAACCGAACGGTCTAGTGGGCTTAGGGCAGAGAACTGTTACATCCTGTTGTTTAGCTAATCCAACAGCAAGGCTTCCTGAGATTTGTGCAGAAACGATCGGTTCGGGCGGGAAAACAGCAGAAACAATTAATATTTTCGACATGTTACAATAATTCTGTCTTATCCTTTTGGCTATTTTGCTTTATTACTTTAGCCGGATTTCCAGCTATTATCACGTTATCAGGAAATTTTCCACAAACAACACTACCGGCACCCACCACACAATTATACCCTAATTCTGTGCCTTTCAACACTATTGAATTGGCACCTATAAAACAGCCATCTCCTATGATAATTTTCTTTTTCCCAATGTCATTTATGGATTGTGGATTTCTTTTATAGCAATCCAAAGGATGAAAATCATTATCTACAATTTTACAATTTCCCCCAATAATAACATTATTTCCAATTGTTATTTCCTCCATTGAATAAATGGTGGAGCCGGAAATGCCACAATTATTTCCAATAGTTATTTTTCCACCATACCGAGCCACGATAATGGTTCGCTGGTATAAACCCAATAAATTGGAAAGGAAAGAAGAATTAATTAGAATGCCTTCCCCCAAACAGATAGATGATCCTTTGAAAGTATAAATAACAGTAAATCCATTAAATTTTACTTTGCCCCAATATTCTATATAAAAATAAAGGAAAAATATGTATAATCCTATTGCACGAATCACTTTGTTAAATATCTTTTGAATTTATCTGGCAGCTCTGTTTATAAATCAATGTAACAGTGATTCATATAGTTGAATGTATTTATAATATTGTTGTTTTTTTTCATAACATTCAACTGCTCTTTTTCTACACATGTTAGAATATTGATTCTTGCTCTTTCCTTTTATTTCTTTAATCATTTTATACACAGATTGCCAATCCCCTTTCTCAGCAATATATCCAGTCTCTTTAGAAACAGACTCAATGCTTCCTCCTGTATTGTATGTGATGACAGGAGTGCCACAAGATAAAGCCTCTAAATTTGTTGTCGGAAAATTATCTTCCCATGTCGGATTAAAATATACGTCTGCTATGGAATACAGTTCAGCTAATTCATTAAGATTTTCAGTACATTTAATACCTGTGATATTTGCCGGTAATTTTTCAATCTGTTTTTCATTTAATCCTACTAAGACAATATGATACTGCTCATCAATAGCTGTAGATAATTTAATAAAATCATCGTATCCTTTTCTTTTTGACCAAATATTTGCTACTCCTAATATAATATGTTTATTATTCAGATTGTATTTGTTTTTGATATCAGTTCCATTTCTAGGAGTAAATATGTCTGTATCAATTCCATTATAAATAGTAATAATTTTCTTGTTACCTAAAAAAGATTCTTTAAGCAAGTTCGATAACCACATAGAAACCGGAACTAAATTTAAATTTGATATTGCATCAAAAAGTTGCTTTTTTTGAACGAAATTATTAAATGAAGAATCAAAAAAATAACTAGCTGGATAAGCTTTTTTCTGAGGACATTCATAACATTGTGATTTCCATTTTTCACAATTTATGTAATCGAAATAAGCACAATGACCGGTAAAAGCCCAACAATCATGTATTGTCCATACGATGGGAATATTTATTTTTGCTAAATACTCAAATAAAACTTGAATATTTAAATAATATCCATGTAAATTATGTAAATGAATAATATCAGGCTGGATTTTTTTAATCTTTTTTATTAGTTCTTTTGTCGCATGTTTTGAACCGAATCCATGTTTATCAAATATCCGGGTTTTTATAATATGATAATAGAGTTCGGTATTTGTACCAATTTTAATAAGTTCTGATTGACTTTCGCGTTCGTATCTACCAAATGCAATATAGCTTTGCCAACCATCTGCAATAGCGAGTTGTCCGATGTTTTCGGCAATACGCCCTGTCGATCCAAAATTACCTACAATATTTATTTGTAAAATAGTTTTCATCATTTTATAAAGATATAATAAGTTATTTTGTATCATGACATACATTAAAAAGAGCGTAATTCACAGCATCACTCAAGCCCTTAACCATCATGTCAAGTGTTCGATTATTAAAATAATACTCTTGAGCATTTTTGCTTAATTCATATACTTTTTCTTTATCATTGTTCAAAAGTATCAAAATATCAGCTAGCTCTGAAACTTCTCCAGAATATAAGTAGCCATTAACTCCATTTTTTATATTAAAAAGCTCTCCTCCGGTTATTGCATCGAAAGTAGTTATAAAAGGTACTCCATAAGCAAAACAACTCAAGACAGACAATCCGGCTTGTCCCGGAGATATGCAAGCAATAGCATCTGAATAAAATGATTTTAACAATGTAGAATCATAAATAGCACCCTTTAAAAATATTTTATGTGCTATACCTGATTCCGAAATCCATTTTTCAATATTGCTTTTTTCGGTACCATTGCCAATAATTATTAACGATTTTAAATTCTTATCTTTTTTGTATGTTATATAATAAGCATTCAATAAGTCATATATTTTTTTTTCTTTATACAATGTCCCTACAAATAAGAAACTTTCTTTGTTATGAGAAATCTCAATCTTATCCGTTATTTGTATCGTATTATGTGCAACGAAAAGAGAATCTCTTTTTATTCCTGCATCTACATATCTTTGAATTGGATATTCTGAATAAAATACATTGGAATCTGCACGTTTCATCAGATTAAATCGAATAAGGTCGGAACGTTTATCTATATCAAATTTTTTATTATACGAAGCCGACACTCCGATACCATAATAGGTAAGTGCAAATTTTCTTTTCGAAAAAAGTCCTAAAGTAATATAAGGTAAAATATGTAAATCACTAAGAACAATAACTGCATCAAATTTCTGACACAATTTATATATATTCTCTTTGAAATAAATAAACGGTCCTATTTTTTTAGGAGTTAAAATAATTTGCTTAAAAAGAATGTCATCGCCAATTAATTTTTCTCCGTAATGAGCAAGCGTCAGGTCATAATTTTGCACAAGCAAATTATTAACAGGAATACCATAGTGCAATATCTTATTAGTTAATCGTAATAGTTTGGGCTTTTTTTTGTCCATGCAATTTGTTATTATAATTCGCACCAATAAGTAAAGTAAGAAGAATTGTAAGATTTAATACAGGATTTGAATAATAAGTCCCTGAAAATAGTGAGGTTATAAAATAATAAAGCATCAATAATCCAATCCAATATTTATCATTATGGTTTATTATCATTATTATTAATGTATTAATAGTTTTTACTATTATATATAGGAATAATAATAAACCAAATATTCCAAAACCTAAAAGAATATCTAAAAAGATATTATGAGCATAACCAGGATAATTTGTATTTGATAACCGAGCAAATTGGCTTCCGAAAATTATATTCTCCTTTATTTGAGATATAAACCAATTATATGATTCTTGTCTGTTTATTATAGATAAGTCATTCCCTTGTACACCTTCCACTATTCGACTTACAGAGAGAGGAGAAATGAAGTTCAGAATTTGAATCAACAGTCCACTAAATATTATCAATAATCCCAATATAAAGATTATTCTCATAAAATTTAAACGTATATTTTTAGTTCGAAATCCATAAAAAAAGATTAAAACAGCAATTAATGCAACTAATGGACCTCTACTCCCAGATCTAAGCAATATATAAAATCCTAAAATGGCAAATACAATACAAACGATCTTATTCTTTGGATTTAATTTGTTTGTAATTAGTCTGTATATAGCAAAAATTGTTGCTATTCCGCCTAATTGCCCAAAACTTATTGAATCTAAAGCCACACTTCCGGTTGCTCTCTCAAAATCGGATGTTTTTTGAATCATAGTAAAATATGAAAAAATCAATATTATGATTACTATGACAGATATATACTTAAAACATATATTATAATTGATCTTATTAAAACTTTTTAAAACAGAAATCATAGGTATAAAAACAATACTAATAGCAAACAGCCATACCTGAGACTTATATTCCACAGGAACAAAGTAATCTGAGCGATATTCTAAATCATAAAAGATTCGAAGAAGTACTAATATCCAAAAAAACAAAAATAGTTTTACCAGAATGTTTAATTTTATATTCTTAGACAAATTTAAAAATAATGTTATTAAAGATATGCTAAGAGCAAATGCCCTATATGGGACTGTAATAATTCTCGTTGCTCCATCCGAATCTCCGATTATAGGTATCAATAGGGTTGCAACTAAGGGATATCCAATAATGATAAGAATCAAGTTCAGATTCGAAAAAAAACAGTTATATTTTTGAATAGTAAGATTATTCATTACTCTGACAAAATTTGATTAAATATTTTTATCCATTGTTGGCCAACAATATCTACAGAAAATTGCTGCGCTTTTAATTGAGCATTTTTCGATAACTTTTTTCTCACATTCTCATCAGTCATAAGTTTTTTCAATTTACCTATATACTCATCTACATTAAATGGATTAACCAAAATACCGTTAATTTTATCATTAATAATATCCGTTATACTCGCATAACTGTTAAAAGCCACTGGTACTACTCCATAAGCCATTGCTTCGACAAGAACTAAGCCAAATCCTTCATAAGAAGACGTAAGACATAATATAGATGCTTTTTTATAAAATGTCTGTGGATCCTGATATCCTAAAACATTTATTCTTAAAATATTGTCTGTTTTAATTTTTGATACTATTTTTTCTTTTACTTTGCCATCCCCAATAATATCCAATATCCAATCCGGAAAGTCTTTATATATTGCAGACCAAATTTGCAACAATAAATCAACTCGTTTTTGCTCAAAATCAAGCCTCCCTATATACAATAAATTCTTTTTTTTGTTATTGTTTGAGTCTGTTACCGTAAACGATAACGGATTGGGGATGGCAATTAATTTATCAAAATTTGATTTTTTTTCAAAAAAACTATGATATTCATTAAAATATTGAGAAGATAATAATATGACACGATCATTTTCATTATATAATTTTAGATAATGGTTTTTATATTTTTTCAGATATATTTTTTTTAGCAGAAATTTTGTACTCGCAAGTTTTAACAGTGGGATAACAAATGATAATCCTCTATTTTTAAACCGGTAATTGTAAGTTATTTCCGCATTATCTATTTTAGAAAAAATAGAGTTATGAATAACTGAAATCAGTTTGACGTTTAATTTTTTTGCGATATAAGACAATTTTGAAATTTCAGGGTTAATTGCTCCTTGATTAATGACAATATCTATATGCTGTTCTTTTATTAACAACTCTAAATATTCACGATTTTCTTTATTATAAATAGACTGTTTATTGGGCAAACAAAAATAAGAAAAATCGTGAGAGTCTTTCACGGAATCATTAAGTGAATCAAAAGAAAGAAAACTTACATTTATATTGTAACATTTAAAATAATTTGCGAGTACAAATGTCACTCGTTGAACCCCTCCCTTATTTGGATCAATTAGACTACTATACAGAAATAAGATATGCATCAATGTATTTCTTTTAATTTTTCTGAGAGAGTTTTATAATAAACCTTATCATTAAATTTTTGTACATTTTTTTTAGCCGCCTCAGCCATAGTTGATCTTAACTCTTTATCTAAAGCTAATTTTTGTGTTGTTTCAATTAATTTTTTTTCAAGATTATTATCAATTTCAAGGATAATTCCACTTTCATTGCTTACTGTTTCAGGCATACCTCCCGAATTGGTTATTATTACCGGCAGACCAGACGCTTGCGCTTCTATACTTACTAAAGAAAAAGCTTCAGGAGCTAAGGATGGGAAAATGGCACAATCAGCGGATGCATAGATTTCAGAAAGTAATTCATAATCAATAAATCCAGTGAATATTACTCGATTAGGAATTTGATTGCCCAATTTTTCGACCTCTCTTAAAAATATAGTTTTTCTACTGTCTTTGAATGCAGAGCTTCCGACCACTAATAATTTAACAGAATACGATTCCGGAATTTTGTTAATGGCATCGAGTAAAACTTTAATGCCTTTACTTTCTTGTATTCTTCCCACATAAATAATAACTAGATCATCGTCTTTAAACCCATATTTTAGTCTGTTTGCACTTCTTGCATTACTTAAACCGGCGGTGTCAAATTTAGAAAGATTTATTCCATTATGAACATGACAAACTTTACAATTTGGAGGTGCGATTTCTTTTACTCTCTTCTCAATATAATCACTCACTCCAATAACATGGCTAATATGAGCTAAAATATTAATCGCGGATTTCTGATTTTTAACATTCAGATAATCATTGTGTAGATATAATACAATTGGATTTTTTACAATCTTATGCATAAATGGTGCAAAAGAAGGATTATTTTCAATTAAAATAAAATCAGCACTTCTTAATTCTGTTTTGTATTTCAGAACTTCAGATAAAAATTGATTAGGAATAGCATTTGCGTGTATTTTATTTATAAAATATCTGATAGCGCGTTTTATTTTGTATAATAAAGGCGTTTTAATATAAATAAAATGTGTATTTCTATATGTATTTTTTAACGGCGAAATATTCTCATCAGCTATAGAGAAAACGGTCAGATCAAAATCATTTGTATTCTCATTTTCATCAATAAAACTATTTAATAACGTTTCAACCGCACCACCTTTTACAGCAGGAATAGGCAAAGTTCCATTCGTTACTATCGCTATTTTTTTCATTTATTATTAGCATTCCATAAATATAATTTACAAAAAAAGACATAAACTTTCAGAAAAATTGCAACCAAAAAACCTATTGTTTTATCTTTGCTATTTAATCCAACCGTTTCTATATCAAAATTATAGTCAGGCATTTCCCAAAGATCACGATTATTTTTAATTGTATTGCAAAATTTGTAAGAAAGAAATTTCATTATCAAATAATTAGGAAGATGATAGTTTCGTAGTAGTTGATAATGTAGAAAATAATCATTTTTAATAAAACTATCCAAAACAGCTGTATTGGACGATGTATTCTCCAATAATCTATATATGAACAGAGTTTCAAATAATCTATAACATTTATATTTTTTTGCATATAACACTTCAAAGCAAAAATCAAAAGAAGGGTAAAAATCTTGATTAAAACCGCCTATATTTAAAACACATTCTTTTTTCAGCAAACACCCTGATGGTGCGCCAAGCGCATTACCATAATAATTAGAAATATCATAAATGCGTTTTAATTTACCCGTGTGTGTTGATTTGTATTGTATATTGATAATCTCTTTTGAGAAATATGCGAGTGGTTTTATTAAATCTGCATTTTTTTTCTTAGAGAGAATCATAATTCTTTTGAGAAAATTAGGAAATAATACATCGTCATCATGAAGCAGTACTACATATTTCCCCGTTGCTAATGTAAATAATCGATTCCAATTACCCGCCATTTGAATATTTTCAGCATTTTTATAATAACTCACGTGAGAATTACAATATGACAACATTAATTCTTCTGTTTCATCATTTCTCTCCGGATTATTATCCACAACAATAATATCATAATCGTTGTAATCAATCTGATTAATAGCACTATCAATAGCTTCTTTTAATAGAGTTGCTCTTCTATATGTCGGAATTGCAATGGTAACCTCTGGAATAGAAGTCAATTTTGCTTCAAAAATAGGGATAGATTTAACATGAACTATTTTTGCAAAGTTGTCAACTATTTTGAAAAAATCTGTATTTTTATCAACCATGATATTTTGTTAAAATATTTTTTGATTCTTTAAACCCTAAAAGAACAAACGAAAAAAAACTAACGTGAAACTCTCCACATACTACACGCGGCCATTTCCAATTTGCGTAAACTAACTGACATAAACCTTGAACTAATACTAATCCCAATATTCCTAATGATGTATATTTCAATGAAATGAAACTTCCTGAAACAATGGCGCCCCCAGCTATCAAAGAAGGTTTAACAAATGGGATAGTGTTTTTTGTAATGATAAATGTTGCAAAATTAGAATGATTTCCTTCCAATAACACAACAAAAGAATAAATAAATAATATACTTATTGCAGGTAATGTTGCATTTGAATTTATCAATGATAATCCCCAAGGCACTATACCAATAAGACATAATATTCCACAAATAAATAATAAATAGTATATGTTCATTGTAAATGCAAAACTCTTAATTAATTTAGACATATTATTTTCGATACGTAAATTGGAAAATTTTGGTTGATAAACGCCAAAAAGGGTTGAGGATATCATCATTATTAACCCAACTAATTGTATCATTAATCCATACGAAGCTATTTCGGACAAAGATAAATATAATCCGGCCAAAAACAGACTCGTCTTATTAATTGCATAAGAACCAACAAAGACCAAACCCAATTTTTTTGCATTATACCATATTATCTTAAATAAATCTATTTTTTCTTTTTGAGTAATAATATATGTACTAATCTTATTCTTTAACTCAGGTGTGAAAAAATAACGATAGGATATGAATCGGTTTACGAATGGAGAGATTAAATTTGCTAATACAACTCCAAGCAAACCAATTCCTGCTAACAAAAAAATAAAAACTAAAATAATATATGTGATTTTGGAATTGACCATCGCTTTCTTTGACTCCATTATTAACCCTTTTCCTGTTAATAACGATGTATAGTAAGAATAATAAATATTGAAAAATGTTGAAACCGAATAAACAATCCAAATAAAAAAGGCATTATTAACATTAGCGAAACCATTGGTTACTTTATAGATATACAAAGAACCGAAAGAAAGCATAAGGGTTAATATAATAAAACCTAATCTACGATAAACGAATTTAGCGGTACAAATCATGGTTGCCAACAAACGATAGTCTATTTCTATCTGTCCCGGAATTATTTCAATACCTTCTTTTTTTAATTCACGAACTCCACTAAAAACGTACGTAATATTACGTCCAAATTGTGGCGCAAATCCAAAATCAAAAAGAGAAACCATAGAGCCAATCGTAAGCATAAGATAATTCATTCCTATTTCTTCGGGAGAAAGCATCCGGAGAATAAATGGTAATACAATTATTCCTGATGCTATAGAAAAAAATTGAGCAAAATAACTCCAGACAATATCTTTTTTATTTATCTTAATTTCCATTAGAAATCTTTTCAACCACTTTCATTCCACTCAATAAACTCTGATCACTCCACAAATAGTCCCATTCTCCAAACCGACCAATATACGTAATCCCGATTTCTTGCAGATATGAATGAATGGCATCTACTGCTTTCTGTCGTTTGTGATCAAATACGACATTAGTATATTTTACTTCTCTATAATCAACCGCATCAATATCTTTTTTTGAAAACATTTTCATTTGCTCTCCTTTGGCAACAACATGATCAATCAAGGCATCTCCACTTAACTTTTTAGGATAATATTTTGAAAAATAAGTTTCAAACTGCAATAAACTCTTTCCTTCTGGCACATTCTTAGAAGATTTAAGTGATGGAGAATATACTCTTGCCGGATATATATCTTCATCATAAATATATGCCCATAAATACTTAGGTATATCTGGTCTGTTAAACCCGAGTGATACGAGTTGTCCTGAAGTTGCCATTAAATCGTTGCTTGTTTCCGTAACTTCTTTAGGGCAATCCTTAATTAACTTAACCAATTCGGGGAGTGGTATTGAGGATATCAGATTTTTATAATATTCCTTTGTTCCATCTGAGAATTCGACTTGTTTGTTTGTTGGATCTATAAGGATAGCTTCTTTATTTAGAGATATTTTGATTGCATCAGCCATTGAGCTTAAAAATGCTTTGTAACCTCCCTTTTGGGGATAACGCATTTCCTTTGCATAATAGTGATTATCTGATTGTTCCTCAAATGCGCCTTTTAGTATATCAGATAATTCTGGAAGGCTGAATCGCTCGCCTACCCAATCTGTACCTAACTCTTTTGCATTAACAGTCCAATATTTTTTTGTGTATACAGAAGGAAAATTAGCAGTGAAGTATTTACCAAATTGAACCAACAACCATTCTTCATAGTTTTTTGGTGCAATAGCTGGCTTATTCACAAAATCCTGTATAATTCTCACTTTTTCTTTTGAAGACAAAATCGCTAAATTGTTTTGTACAGGATGTTTTATCCATTTTCCCTTATAATAATTGTAAGAAATTGGTTTATGTTTAATAAAAGGTGTGCTTAGTGCAAATAAGTCTTTTATATAATTATCTGTTGTAAAAGAGAGATGAACAAAATAATCGAAAAGGAATCCGTTAATTGTAAAGTTATCGCATAAACCTCCCCATGAGTTATTTCTTTCACAGAGTTTATATTCTAATCCTTTTTTATTTAAATGGTATGCTGCTGATATCCCAGCTATGCCACCTCCCAATATTAGATTCATTTATTGACTAATAGTTTTAATAAGTCCTTCTTTTATTGTATGTTTAGGTTTCCAATCTATGCTAATTAGTGGTTCAATATCTGTTTCTGATATCATTAGATCGTTTTCACGATATGGTATAGCCCCAAAGTTCAGTATTGATGTAGATCCTATTTTTTCCTTTAGAAATAGTAGTAATTCTTTGATTGATATATGCTCTCCTGAACCAACTTGAAAAGTTGAATTAGTTTTGATTGTGTCTCTATTACTTAGAACAGTGGCATAGGCATCAATTATATCTTCGTAGTAAACAAAATCCCGCAACTGGGCTCCTGCTGTTAAGTCAATAACAGGGTCGTTATTCTTAAGTCGCTCAATCATAGCTGTTACAAAGTTGGAATTACTACAACCCGGTCCATAAAAATGTTCCAATTGCATGTTTATGGTTTGTATTTCGTTTCTGCGGAAATAAAGCCAGTCTTTAAATTGGTTTTTAGTCAATGCATAAGCACTTACAAATCTATCTAACACGGTATCTGTATTGATAAATGTTTTGACTTGCTTCTTGATAGCCATATCCAATAAATGAAAGGGCATGAAAACGTTTGTTTCAGCTATTTGTTGTATCTCTTCATTATTGCGTCCGTAAAATGTAGCAGTATGAATGATACAATCAATATCTTCTTCAGCAAACAGATTTTCTACAGCATGTGTAGATGAATCAACGACTTTGAAATCGTATCCATCTAACCGGTATAAGTTATCTGTCTTGTATTCAGTTCCAATAACTCGGAAATGTGTACTTAATCGTTTCGCCAAATGGCTGCCTAAGAAGCCATTGATCCCTGTTATTAAGATTGTTTTCATCATCTATTCCCAATCATCTGTTTTTATTTTCTCCTCGGCTACCCCCTTGGATAGCAGGTATTGCTTGAAGCTTTTTATCATAGCGGGAGGGCCTGAAATAAAAAAAGCTTCTGCATTTGGGTGCGAGGTATGTATTTTCTCTATGTCGAGGATGCCTTCTGTATCCTCGTAGATACTTTTTGTTTGTAAAGACTGATTTAGTTGCTGTGCCTTTTCCAGCTCTGACTGATAGAAATGCAGGGCTTTATTTCTAAATCCTATATATAGCCAAGGTTGTCTGTATGCTGCAAATGAAAGGTCGGTGAAGAGGGAGAGGAAAGGAGTGATGCCTGTTCCCCCGGCTATGAATACCGTGTTTTCTTTGCCATGTTCCTGTGTGAACAAGTCTCCATAGGGTAGTTTCAGCCATATTTCTTTTCCTGTTGCCAATTCGCTTTCCATTCTTCTTGTGAATGTGCCTTTTACTGCATACGTTATCTTAATCGTTTCTTCTTGCGGACTGGTCTGTATGGAGAAACAACGGGATTCAGGCCAATTGCCGGATGGGTCGTATTCGTCCAAGGCGAGATGTAAAAAGGCTCCCGGTGTGTATTTAAACTTTTGGGGAGAACGAAATTCTATCGTATAGACTCCGGCTGTCGGATTCTGTATAGAGACAATTTCAGCGAGATACTTCTTTACTACCATCTTAATGCTTACTCAGAAAATCAGCAAATACTTTTTCCATGTACTGAAACATTTCGTCCGTTAGTCCGGGATAGGTTCCAAGGAAGAACGTGCTACCCGTGATTTTATCCGTATTGGGCAGTTCACCGGCTATACGGAAATCCCGGTTGATATAGGCTGGTTGTTTGGTCATGTTTCCTGCAAAAAGATTACGGGTTTCTACCAACTGACTGTTTAGATAAGCTGTTAATTCATCACGTGTAAAGGGTGCGTCATCTTTCACTGTGACGATATAACTAAACCAGGCAGGGTCGGAGTTTTTCGTTGCTTCCGGCAAAATAAAGTACTGCGGATATTTTGACAAAATAGCTGTATGCTTCTTGAAGTTCGCTTTTCGTTGTTCGCAAAACGAAGGGAGTTTGTCAATTTGAGCGGAACCGATGGCTGCCTGCCAATCGGTCATTTTCAGGTTATAGCCTACTTCGGAATAGACGTATTTGTGGTCGTATCCCAAGGGCAGCTTGCCAAATACTTGCGAGAAGCGTTTTCCGCAGGTGTTGTTTTCGCCTCCCATACAATAACAATCGCGCCCCCAGTCTCTGAATGCGCGTATCAGTTTGGCTAATTGAGGGTCGTTTGTCGCTACAGCTCCCCCTTCGCCTGTTGTAATATGATGGGCAGGGTAGAAAGACATGGTAGAGATATGACCGAAGGTTCCGGTATATTGCCCCTTGTATTTGCTGCCTAATGCGTCGCAATTATCTTCAATCACCCATAGATTGTGCTTCCCGGCCAGCTCCATGACAGTACCCAAGTCAAACGGGTTGCCTAATGTATGCGCCAAAAAGATACATCTTGTTTTAGGGGTTATGGCAGCTTTCAAAGCTTCAGGGTCAATATTATAAGTGGGAATATCAACATCAACAAATACAGGAATTAAACCGTATTGTACAATAGGCGCTACGGTAGCCGGAAATCCGGCAGCTACGGAGATGACTTCATCACCCGGCTTCAGATGCTTGTCGCCAAGTTTTTCGGAAGTAAGAGCCGAGAACGCTAATAGATTTGCTGACGAACCTGAATTCGTCAGCAATACATGTTCTATATTTAGAAACTCTGAAAGTTTTTCAGCAAAGGCTTCTGAGAAGCGTCCTTCCGTTAACCAGAAATCCAAAGAAGCATCGACTGCATTTACTATTTCTTTTTCATCGAAAACCCGACCTGCGTAGTTTACACGTGTCTTTCCTGGGATAAAATCTTTGTGGGCAAACTTTGCCTCGTAGTATTCTATTGTCTTGGCAACAATCTCTTGCCGTAAGCTTTTTATATCAGACATATTTATAATTATATGTAAAGTATTCTTGTATTTGTTTTTCGCAGAACGAACGCATGTTTTGTCCACTCCTGCAGGCTTTTGTCCATTCCACTATGGATTGCAATGTGGTATCAATTGTCCACCTTGGTTGCCATCCCAAACACGCTTTTGCTTTGGAGCAATCTAATTTCAGATAGGTGGCTTCATGAGGTTGAGGAGTCGTGTCAATCTGGTAGGAAGCTTCTTCTCCCCATAAGTCACATATCCTTTTGATAATCCATTCTACCGGCTTAGCATCCGAATCATCCGGACCGAAGTTCCAGCCTTCAGCGAATGAGCAACCTTCTGTAAACAATTTGGCGCCTAACAACAAGTAGCCGGATAAGGGTTCCAGTACATGTTGCCAGGGACGGATGGCGTATGGACTACGAATGTGTACAGTTTGTTGATTGTTGATTGCCCGGATAAAGTCAGGTATTAACCGGTCTTCAGCCCAATCACCTCCGCCAATCACATTCCCGGCACGAGCAGATGCCAACGCAACATGATGCGTTTTTCCATAATCTGCTATATTGAAGAATGAGTTTCTAAAAGAAGATGTTACTAATTCGGAACAACCCTTGCTGTTTGAATAGGGATCATATCCTCCTATCGGCTCGTTTTCACGATAACCCCAGAGCCATTCTTTATTCTCGTAACACTTGTCAGTTGTTACATTGACTACTGCACGAACAGATTTTACAGTTCGAATAGCTTCCAGCAAATTTACTGTACCCATCACATTGATGGCATACGTATCAATCGGGTTTTTATAGGAATCACGTACCAATGGTTGTGCAGCCATGTGGATAACAATATCCGGCTGTACCTCCGATAAGGCATTTGATAGTGATTGGTAATCCCGAATATCCACTACATAAGAAGTGACAAATTCGTTTATTCGTGCTATTTTGTATAAAGAAGGATTTGTTGGCGGTTGGAGTGCATATCCATAGATTTCTGCACCTAATTGATGTAAAAGCAAGCACAGCCAGGAACCTTTGAACCCGGTATGACCCGTTATGAAAACCTTCTTTCCTTTATAGAGGCTTAAATCTACCATATTTTCCATTTAGCGTTATTGCTTACCCAAGCTTGTTCCAATTCCTGTTTATCCCGCAAGGTATCCATCGGACGCCAAAAACCACAATGTTTAAAGGCGGCCATTTGATTGTCTTTAGCTATATTTTCCATGGGTGTACGTTCCCATATGGTCGAAGCGTTATCATCTATGTACTGAAAAACTTGCGGTTCACAAACGAAGAATCCTCCGTTAATCCAGGCACCATCGCCATTGGGCTTTTCCTCAAAGGAAGTTACTGAATCGCTTTCCGAAAGGTTTAATGCTCCAAAGCGACCGGACGGCTGAACGGCTGTAACCGTGCAATATTTTTTGTTGGCTTTATGGAAATCCACTAATTTATTAATGTCAATATTACCTACTCCATCACCATAAGTCAACATAAAAGGCTCATTCCCTATGTAGGGTTGAATGCGTTTAATGCGTCCTCCTGTCATGGTGTCAACACCCGTATCTACCAAAGAGATACTCCATGGTTCGGCATGATTGTCGTGTATTGTGGTTGTATTGCTTTTTAAATCAATGGTAATATTTGACTGATGGAGATAATAGTTGGCAAAGTATTCTTTGATAACATATCCTTTATATCCCAGACAAATAATGAAATCATTATATCCGTATGCGGAATATATTTTCATGATATGCCAAAGGATGGGCATTCCTCCAATTTCGACCATTGGTTTAGGCTTCAGACCTGTCTCTTCAGATAAACGGGTACCTAATCCTCCGGCTAAAATAACTACTTTCATTTTATTTTAGATGTTAATATTATTTGCAATCCTTTCGCATGCCTTCCCATCTCCATACGGATTATGAGCCTCACCCATCTTATCATAAACTGCACTATCGGTTAAGAGTAATTCCACATTTTCCACGATCGTAGCAGCATCCGTTCCAACTAATTTCACAGTCCCAGCCTCTACCGCTTCCGGTCGCTCAGTCGTATCACGCATTACCAATACCGGTTTTCCCAACGAAGGCGCTTCTTCCTGCACTCCGCCGCTATCTGTCAAAATCAGATGCGCGTGTTGCATCATATACACAAACGGGAGATAATCTAAAGGGGAGATCAGATAGACATTATTGATGTTTGCCAAAAGCTCATATACCGGTTTTTGTACATTCGGATTCAAATGCACCGGGTAAACAATATCCAGCTCCGGATGGGCAACGGCAATTTCTTTCAAGGCCTTGCAAATATGCAAAAAACCTTCGCCGAAATTCTCCCGGCGATGTCCGGTTACCAATATGAATTGAGAATTTTTGTTTATTGGGTATCCTGCTTTTGTTATCTCTTGTTGAAGTCTTTGTTGCAATGATGTATCATTATTAATTTTGTTTACTACCCAATGTAAGGCGTCAATCACCGTATTTCCGGTTACATAGATTTTATTTGCATCTATTTTTTCCTGCAAAAGATTGTTCTTGGATGTTTCTGTGGGGGCAAAACAGTAATCGCATAAACGGTCTGTCAGCTGGCGGTTCATTTCTTCCGGCCATGGGGAGTGGAGATTATACGTTCTTAATCCCGCCTCTACATGGGCTACTTTTATTTGCTGATAAAAGGCGGCAATTGTAGCAGCCATTGAGGTAGTTGTGTCTCCATGTACGAAAACGATTTCAGGCTGGAAGTCCTTCAAAACATCCCGCATACCTATTAGTACTTTGGAGGTTATATCGTATAAATCCTGATTGGGAGCCATAATGTTGAGGTCGTAGTCAGGATGTATGTCGAATACATCCAAAACTTGATCCAGCATTTGACGATGTTGCCCTGTGACACATACTTTCGTATCAAACCTTTCAGGATATTTTTGAAACTCCTTTACTAAAGGAGCCATTTTAATGGCTTCGGGTCGTGTGCCAAAGACTAATAGTATTTTCTTCATCTTTTTATTTTCTAACTCCGCAAAAATCAAGTTCTATTTTATTGTTATTTATTGGGATATTGAGGAATTCTTTATGGCGAACCAACCAAACAACGATATCAGCTTTATCATAAGCTTCCTTATAATTGATAAGATTGAATGTCTTATGGGTTTCCACATTAGGCTCTACAACTAAAACTTCGCCTCTTGCTTCTGAGATAATACGAGAAGTAATGTATTTGGCCGGAGATTCGCGCAAATCATCGATATCGGGTTTAAAGGCTAAGCCCATACAGGCAACAATTGGTTCCCTGCCCGTTTCAATTGCAAATTGTTCGCAAGCCTCTAATGTTTTATTGGCGCACCAATCTGCTTTATAGTCATTCGTTTCTCTTGCCCGTTTAATGATTTGAGCTTGTTCGGGGAAGTCAGATACAATAAACCATGGGTCGACTGCAATGCAATGTCCTCCCACGCCACTTCCCGGTTGCAGAATATTGACACGTGGGTGCTTATTAGCCAATTCAATTAACTCCCAAACATTGATGCCTGCCTTGTCGCAGATGATGGATAATTCATTTGCGAATGCTATCTGAGCATCACGGGAAGAGTTTTCTGTAAGCTTGCACATTTCTGCTGTGCGGGCGGTTGTTTTATGCAGTTGACCTTTTACAAACTGTGCGTAAAAAGTAACTGCTTTCTCTGATGATTCCGGATTCAGGCCACCAATCACGCGGTCATTATGCTCAAGTTCGTATAATACATTACCCGGCAGAACGCGCTCAGGACAATAGGCAATATATATTTTGTCTTTTAATTCCGGTCTTTCTTTAAAGATAATCTGGCTCATCTTTTCGGTCGTCATTACCGGAGAAGTCGATTCAACTACAAATAGGTTTCCTTCTCTCAGATAGGGAATAACCATCCGCGTGGCTGATTCAACATAGGAAATATCGGCTCTGTGGTTTTGTTTGAATGGAGTAGGAACAACAATCAAAAAAGCATCTCCCTCTTCCGGCTTTAAAGATGCTTTCAACAAGCCGTTTTCGACTACCTTTTTTACAACCTTATCTAATTCAGGTTCTACGATGTGGATTTTCCCTTGATTAATGGTTTCAACCACTTCAGGGTTCACATCAACCCCTACAACTTGAATCCCTTTGCTTGCAGCAACAGCTGCCGTTGGCAGGCCTATATAGCCTAAGCCCATAAATATAGCTTTCATCTTTTATCTTAGAATTGCTTAACTCTGTATTATGTGCTCTTACATGGGAGCTGTGTATCTGTGTTTCTCCCTCAGGTTTCGCCCATACGCAACATGATGCGTTTTTCCTTTATCGGCAGGATTGAAGAATGAGTTTCTGAAAGAAGATGCTGCTGATTCGGAACAGCTCTTGTTGTAGGAATAGGGATCGTATCCTCCCATCGGCTCGTTTTTGATTTTGATTAAGAATTTCTTTGTGCATATCTTGTAAAAATGAGATTAAAGAAATTGTATATTTCAGGATAATAATTACCTTTCATTCTCCCTTTTGCAGAAAAGAAAACATTTGCAGTGTTATCTATCCCCATAATCTTTATTCACTCTTTTACATTCTCTAACGTACCGTAATTCAAAATAGTTTCTACTAATAAACTGTCGCTTATCTCTTCTTTTTTATCTTCCGGTGTGTACCAAAAGAGACTTTTGTGTTTCGCTATGTATTGTTTACGTTCGTCACTCATCCTTTGTAAGATTCTAATCGTTCTGATTTACAAATGTACAAAATTTATTTTAGTGAAAGGAGTTGCTATGCGGTTAGGTCGTCTAAAAGTTCGAACTCGGAGCGGTTGCTTATGAATTCGGGGACCAACTCCTTCATCGTTTTTACGGTCTTTATGATTTCTACGTTACGGGCAGTTTCACAGAGATCTATGATTTGGGGGTGGATGATATTATAGTTGTGCTTGCGCACTCGGGCACGGAAGATTTTTTTGTTTGGAGTGGTGAGTGTGCTCTCTTTGACAGCTAAGAGTTCTTCGTAGAGCTTTTCGCCGGGGCGGAGGCCTGTATATTCAATTAGAATGTCTTTGTCGGGTTCGAGGCCGGCTAATTCTATCATGCGGCGTGCCAGATCGTCTATTTTAACGGGCTTACCCATGTCGAAAACGAATATCTCGTTGCCATCACTCATGGAGGCGGCTTCTAATACCAAACGACAGGCTTCGGGGATGGTCATGAAGTAACGGATGATGTCGGGGTGGGTAACGGTAATGGGGCCGCCTTTCAGTAGTTGCTCACGGAAGCGGGGGATGACGGAGCCGTTGCTACCCAGTACGTTTCCGAACCGGGTAGTGATGAAGCAGGTCTTTCCTTTGTGTTGCTGGTTGGCAATGGCTATGCCGAGGCTTTGTACATATATTTCGGCTAAGCGTTTGGAGGCTCCCATCACGTTGGTTGGATTTACGGCCTTGTCTGTGGATATCATGATGAATTTCTCCACGTCATGGCGAACGGCGGTATCGGCTACTATCATAGTGCCCAAAACGTTGGTACATACGGCCTCACAGGGGTTTTCTTCCATCAGTGGGACATGCTTGTAGGCGGCAGCGTGGAATACTACCTGTGGAGCGAATCGGCTGAAGGTGCTTTCAACTCGCCGTAGGTTACGGGTGTCGCCCATGATGGGATGGATCTCTACTTCGGGGTAATTCTCTTCGAGCTCGAGGCGTATATTGTGCATGGGCGTTTCAGCGCAGTCGTACATCACTAATTGCTTGACGCCTATATGGCAGAGTTGGCGGCAGAGTTCGCTTCCGATGGAGCCGGCAGCGCCTGTTACCATGACTACTTTATCCCTGATCGAGAGAGCTATCTCTTGCATATTGACATGTATCTCTTCCCTGTCGAGCAAGTCTTCAATGCGTACTTCGGGCAGGTTGCGGTAGTTTATTTTTCCTTCTTTCAGTTCATCGACGGAAGGCAACACCAACATGCGTATCTTGCGTTTTTCGCAATAGCGTATCAAGCGTTCCTCTTCATTTTTCACGGTGGCGTAATCGGGGAAAAGTACAGCCTTTATGTCCAGACGCTTAACGAGTTTATCAAGAT
>BNTS01000059.1 GCA_025996775.1 Bacteroidia bacterium
GTACAGTCTTCTTATTGCGTGGTAAATTTAGAGATAATTTATGATATTTTGCGATTAACCGGTTTTTAAAATTATTATTTTTCGTTAGGGATGTGTGTTGCTAAACTGTTATTCATACATGGAAAAAATAAATTATGATTCAAATAGAAGGGGTTAATCCCCGCATGATAGCAAACAATCTCACGCCATATCGTCCAATTCATCCGGGCGAGATACTCAAAGACGAAATTGAGTACCGTGGCATATCGCAACGGAAGCTTGCTGCACAAATGGGTGTCGCTTATTCCGTTCTCAACGAGATACTGAATGCAAAGCGCCCTGTTACAACGGAATATGCCTTGTTTTTTGAAGCCTCTTTAGGTATGGATGCTGAACCGCTTATTAAAATGCAAGCGGACTATAATTTGCAAATAATCCGGCAAGACACAACATTTGCTCAATGTCTTTTGGATATTCGCAAAGTATCAGCCGTATTATAATTGAAATTTATTTGTCAAGGAGATTAAGGAAAATAAAGGTCACAAATGTTTAATCTGATAGAGAGTGTTGATTGTGGATGAAGTTTTTTAATCCTTGAATCGCTGGTTTTTTTGGTATTGGTTGAAAGATTTAAAAAAATATTTTTACCTTTGCAGCCGTAATGAAAAAAGCGGGGTGTAGCACAGTTGGCTAGCGCGCCACGTTCGGGACGTGGAGGTCGGACGTTCGAGTCGTCTCACCCCGACTCAAAAGGAAAGGTCTGCTTCAAAAAGCAGGCCTTTCTTATTTAATACTATGAGTCTATGAAACGAGCATTGTTTGTTATTTGTTTGGCTTCTTCGCTGGTGCCATTTATGGGGTCGGCTTTGAATTTGGCTTTACCTTATATTAATAAGACGCTGTCGCTCGATGTGGTTACTTCGGGATGGATACCGGCGGCGTATATGTTGTCGACGGCTGTTTTCCAGGTGCCTTTTGCAAGGATTGCGGATATGGTGGGGCGGCGGAAAATCTTTATCGGAGGAGTGATTGTTTTTACCCTGTTTTCTTTCTTGAGCGGAATAGCCTCATCGGGGGGTATTTTGATTGCATACCGTTTTTTTTCGGGCATTGGAAGCGCCATGATGTTTGGCACAAGTATGGCTATCCTTACCTCGCTTGTTCCTCCTGCTAAACGGGGATGGGCTTTTGGCATCAATACGTCGGCTGTCTACACCTCGCTGGCTCTCGGACCGCTGCTGGGGGGATTGCTTACGCAATATCTGGGATGGCGCAGTATATTTTTTGTGGCCGGAGCCATCGGTATTGTGGTGATAGCGGGAACCATCCTTGTTATAAAAAAAGAATGGAAGGAGGCTGCGGGTAGTAAATTCGACAAATGGGGGTCGCTGTTGTATACCGGAGGGCTGTTTGTACTGATTTATGGATTTTCCACTTTGCCATCTATATTGAGTTTCTCGCTGATTGCTCAGGGACTGTTTATACTTTATTGTTTTGCCCTGTACGAACGGAACTATGCTTTCCCTGTATTCAATATGACGCTGCTTTTACATAACCGGGTATTCCGGTTGTCGTCAATCTCGGCGCTTATCAATTACTCGGCAACGTTTGCCGTGGGATTTATGCTTAGTCTTTACTTACAAGATGTACGCGGCCTGGCTCCGCGCGAAGCAGGCCTCATTCTTATATCTCAATCAGTAGTTATGGCTGTTACTTCAGTGGTATCGGGGAGGTTGGCGGATAAGATGTCGGCGTCGCTATTGGCTACTTCGGGGATGGCTATTACTGCGGTGGGATTGGTTGGCTTATGTTTTCTAACGGAAAGCACCAGCTTCTTTGTAATAGTCATTCTGCTGATGTTGTTGGGTTTGGGATTTGGCATATTTTCAACTCCCAATATGACCATCATCATGGGGTCGGTAGACAAAGCCTATTACAGCATGGCGTCGGCCACGACCGGAACGATGAGACTGACGGGACAAGCCTTCAGCATGGGTATAGCCCTTATGGCCATATCCATACAGATGGGTAATGTACAGCTTTCAGAGGCCGTACATACTCAAATGCTCCACAGTATGCGGATTGTCTTTATTATCTGTTCCATTTTAAGCGCCCTGGGAGTTTACATGTCCTCCGTAAGGAATATGTGAATCATGTTTACCGTTTAACGAATTTCTATAGACGGAGGGAGTTAGCCCGAACTGCTTTTTACAATAGGTAGTAAAATGAGCCGGCGAGCTAAAGCCGTATTCCTTAATAATAGACTGCATAGGGATTTTTTTGTCGGCCAGAAGGATTTTAATCTGATTAGCTTTCTGTCTCAGTATCCAGCAGTAAGGCGAATCGTTGAAATGCTGCTTAAACTTCCGGGTGAACGAGCGGAGAGAGAGATCACAGAGTTTGGCCAACTCCTCTACATTCTTAACATTGATATAATGCTTGATAACGTAGGCCTTGAAATCCATATCCTGTTTTAATAAGGGCTTAAGGAAGCGTGCTACCTCTTGCTTGGAATAAAACACCTTAAGCATGAGGAAAATCTCTTTCTCTTTCACCTCGTTTAATACAGGACTGCTGATTTTGTTCTTCTGATAGAACGTGATGCTTTCGATTACATCCTTCAAAGGCGGACGTATCTCTAACTTATGGAACACATCGCGCTCGTTATCATATTCCCTCAATTCGTTCCAGCCCATCTCTTCGTTGAGTACAACCTGGTTGTTGAAACTAAGCAACAGGTATTTGATTTCCGAGAACGCTTCTGCAACGGCAATAGAGTCTTGCGGAATGAAAATCATCTCACCCCCGCTACAAAGATGATTATGGAACTCATGGTAAGATACATTGATCTCGCCTTCAAGTAAAAACAACAGGTGGTTCAAGTTCTTTTCCTTTATTTGAATAGACTTGCCTTTTCTTTCCTGCCGGAGATGGAACTCAATGTTAAAATCAGACAATAGCTGCTTTTTATCTACTTGTTCTTTCAAATTTGTTGTTTTCATATATAATTCTGTACAGGTATTAAGTAAAGTTGTAAATATGACGCAAAGATAATGTACCTTTTTATATTTAGTATTACGAAAATATGTAAAAACATCTATTTCGCTTTCTATTATATATTTTTTACATTATTTAATGGAAACTATCTATTTTGTTTTTTTTCTATCATTTCACATTTATTTTGATAGATATTCATAGAAATAAATAACTTTGTACCACAAAAACAAAGAAAGATATATTAAACACACAATATTATTATGGATACAAAAATTCAGGAACTCACTGATAAGATCTATCGTGAAGGAGTAGAAAAAGGTAATGAAGAGGCTAACAGAATTGTCTCCGAGGCTAAAAACCAGAAACAAATCATTCTAAATGAAGCTGAAGAGGAAGCCAAAAACATTATCGCCGCTGCTCAAAAACAAGCTGCCGAGTTGAAGAAAAACACGGAAGCTGAGTTAAAACTATTCGCTGCACAGTCTGTAGAGACTTTGAAAAGCGAAGTTACAAATCTTATATCCGGAGACGTAGTATCGGCCAACGTAAAAGCGGTTGCTACGGATAAGGCATATATGCAAACGGTTATTTTGGAGATTGCCAAGGAATGGGCCAAAAACGAAGGGCTAACCATTCAGACCTCCGATGCGCCTGCACTCACCAGCTATTTCGAGGCTAATGCCAAGGACTTGCTGAACAAAGGGGTGAAAATAGAACGCATCAATGGCAAACCTACGTCTTTCACAATTGTGCCTGCCGACGGCTCCTACAAGGTAGCTTTCGGAGAGGATGAATTTATATCCTATTTCAAAGAATTCCTTCGTCCTCAATTAGTAGACTTACTATTTTGATTATGAGTAAGTATTACTATTTGATAGCAGGACTCCCGAATATCGCTTACGACGATAGCAAACTTCCTTACACCGTCTTTGGTTTTAAAGACATGTTGGATGTCTATCTGACGGATGACGATAAAAAGTTGCTCGACTTATTTTTCCTCAAGATTGATAATAAGATCTTTCTTGGGCAAATACAACATCCGGACTATGACCCGGATACGGGAGGAAGATTTTCGTATGATGAATTCAACGAACTGATTAATGGCCTGAAACGTGAGAAAGAGGAAGAAAAGCCTTTTATAAACAAAAACAAGCGTTTCCCGCCTTTTTATGAACCTTTCGCAAGAGCGTTTCTGGAAGCGACAGAAAAAGAAGAGAAAACGGTTGTCCCTTGGGAAGACCGCCTCTCGGCTCTCTATTATGAATATGCCATGAAAAATAAGAATGAATTTGTAGCCGATTGGTTTGAATTGAATCTTAACATTAATAATATACTCACTGCCCTCACTTGCCGCAAATACAAATTCGACAGGGCTAACTACATCGTGGGAAATAACGCGGTTGCCAAGCAACTGCGCACCTCCAATGCCCGCGACTTTGACTTGGGCGATTCCTTGGAATACCTGCCCACCGTGTTGCGATTAGCGGAAGAAACAGATTTGTATCAACGCGAGAAGAAAGTGGATTTATTGAAATGGCAATGGCTGGACGACCGCACTTTCGCCAAGGTTTTTGATATCGAAAGCGTATTGGCCTATCTATTGAAACTGGAGATGTCTGAACGATGGACTACTCTTGATAAAACTACCGGCGAACAGGCTTTCCGCCAATTGGTGGGCGCCATGAAGACAGGTAGCGATAATGCCTTGGAAGAATTTAAAAGAAACAATAAAAAATAATTATGGCTACAAAAGGAATAGTAAAAGGAATCGTGTCCAATCTGGTCACCGTTGAGGTAGATGGCCCGGTTTCTCAAAACGAAATTTGTTATATCTCCGTCGGTGGCGTAAAGCTGATGTCTGAGGTTATCAAAGTTATTGGGCAAAATGCCTTTGTGCAGGTGTTCGAAAGCACGCGTGGGATGCGCGTGGGCGACGAAGCCGAATTTGAAGGCCACATGCTGGAAGTAATTTTAGGCCCGGGAATGCTCTCGCGCAACTATGACGGTCTGCAAAACGATTTGGACAAGATGGAGGGTGTTTTCCTTAAACGAGGAGAGTATACTTACGCCTTGGATGACGATAAGAAATGGAATTTCAAACCCATAGCTTCGGTAGGAGACACGGTTAAAGCCGGTTCATGGTTGGGCGAGGTGGATGAAAATCATCAGCCGCTTAAGATTATGGTGCCCTTTACCTTTGAGGAAACCTACACCATTAAGAGCCTTGTACCAGAAGGCGAATACACGATCCGCGACATCATAGCAGTAGTCACTGCCGCAGATGGTACAGATATAAAATTAGACATGACGCAGAAATGGCCTGTAAAAAGACCTATCCTTGCCTACAGGGAAAAACCGCGTCCATACAAACTCCTGGAAACAGGCGTACGTACGATAGACACTGTAAACCCGATTGTAGAAGGTGGTACCGGATTTATCCCCGGTCCCTTCGGAACAGGCAAGACGGTGATGCAGCATGCAATCTCCAAACAGGCGGAAGCCGATATCGTAGTCATCGCTGCCTGCGGTGAGCGTGCAAACGAAGTAGTGGAAATCTTCGCCGAATTCCCCCACTTGATTGACCCGCATACAGGCCGCAAATTGATGGAACGTACCATTATTATTGCAAATACCTCCAACATGCCTGTGGCTGCCCGTGAAGCATCCGTATATACAGCCATGACCATCGCCGAGTATTATCGCAGCATGGGACTGAAAGTATTGCTGATGGCAGACTCCACCTCCCGTTGGGCACAGGCTTTGCGTGAGATGTCGAACCGCTTGGAAGAACTTCCCGGACCCGACGCTTTCCCGATGGACTTGTCGGCAATCATTGCCAACTTCTATGCCCGCGCAGGATACGTTATATTAGATAACGGAGCAACCGGCTCGGTAACCTTTATCGGTACGGTGTCGCCCGCCGGCGGTAACCTGAAGGAACCCGTTACGGAGAACACCAAAAAAGTAGCCCGCTGCTTCTATGCACTGGAACAAGAACGAGCCGACCGCAAGCGCTATCCTGCTATCAACCCTATCGACAGCTACTCTAAATACTTGGAGTATCCGGAGTTTATGGCATACATATCCGAACATGTCTCTCCTTCATGGATTGACAAGGTGAACGAGATCAAGACCCGTATGCTTCGCGGTAAGGAAATAGCCGAACAGATCAACATCCTTGGTGACGATGGTGTGCCGGTAGACTATCACATCACTTTCTGGAAGTCGGAATTGATAGACTTTGTCATCCTACAGCAAGACGCCTTCGACGATGTAGATGCGGTAACACCACTGGATCGTCAGGAGTATATGCTCGACAAGGTGGTCGACGTTTGCCATACCGACTTTAAGTTTGATACCTTTATCGAGGTAATGGACTTCTTCAAGCAGATGATCAACATCTTCAAGCAGATGAACTACTCGGCCTATAAGAGCGAAGACTTCTATGGGTTCGACAAACAGTTGGAGGCGCTACTGAATGAAAGAAAAGAAAATTAAGAAGGAGGTATAGATATGGCATCAAAAGCATTTCAAAAGATATATACAAAGATTACCCAGATTACAAAAGCTACCTGCTCGCTCAAGGCAACAGGTGTTGGGTATGACGAACTGGCTTCCGTAGACGGTAGGCTGGCTCAGGTGGTAAAGATTATCGGCGACGAAGTAACGTTGCAGGTATTCTCAGGAACAGACGGCATCCCGACGAATGCGGAAGTGACGTTCATGGGAAAAGCGCCTACACTTAAAGTGGGCGAGCAGTTAGTAAGCCGCTTCTTTAATGCTTACGGTGAACCGATAGACGGCGGCCCGGAAATTGACGGCAAAGAGGTGGAGATTGGCGGTCCTTCGGTAAACCCGGTAAGACGCGAACAACCCTCGGAACTGATTGCTACCGGTATTGCAGGTATTGACTTGAACAATACACTGGTAACGGGACAGAAGATTCCTTTCTTTGCCGATCCCGACCAGCCCTTCAATCAGGTAATGGCTCTTGTAGCCCTGCGCGCCGAATCGGATAAGATTATCCTGGGCGGTATGGGTATGACCAACGACGACTACCTCTTCTTCAAGAATACATTTAGCGAAGCCGGCGCTCTCGACCGTATAGTAAGTTTCATCAATACAACCGAGAATCCTTCGGTAGAACGCTTGCTTATACCCGATATGTCGCTAACAGCAGCCGAATACTTTGCCGTGCAGAAACATGAGAAAGTGCTGGTACTGCTTACCGACATGACCAACTACGCCGATGCTTTGGCAATTGTGTCGAACCGTATGGACCAGATTCCGTCGAAAGACTCCATGCCGGGGTCAATCTACTCGGATTTGGCGAAGATATACGAGAAAGCCGTTCAGTTCCCCGATGGAGGAAGTATCACCATCATTGCTGTAACCACCCTGTCGGGAGGCGACATCACCCATGCCGTTCCTGACAACACCGGATACATCACGGAGGGACAACTTTACTTACGTCGCGATAGCGATATCGGTAAGGTAATTGTAGACCCCTTCCGTTCGTTGAGCCGCTTGAAACAGTTGGTTACCGGAACGAAAACGAGGAAAGACCACCCGCAGGTGATGAATGCCGCCGTACGCCTCTATGCCGACGCGGCCAATGCAAAGACAAAGCTGGAAAACGGTTTCGACCTTACAGACTACGACAACCGTACACTGGCCTTTGCCAAAGACTACTCGGAAAAACTGTTGGCCATCGACGTAAACCTCAATACAACGGAGATGCTCGATGTAGCTTGGGATCTTTTTGCTAAATATTTCACACCTGCCGAAGTAAATATCAAGCAGGAACTGGTAAACCAATACTGGAGAAACTAATATGGCAATTAAGTTTCAATATAATAAGACATCGCTTCAGGCGCTTGAGAAGCAACTGAAAATACGCGAACGCTCTCTGCCCACTATCAAGAGCAAAGAAAGCGCCCTGCGTATGGAAGTAACGCGTACCAAAGATGAAGTGAACGGATTGGAACTTCGGCTTGAAAAAGAAATCCAAGGCTACGATGATATGGTAATGCTGTGGAACGAGTTTACACCCGACCTGATTAGTGTAAAGGATGTATCTCTATCGACAAAAAAAATTGCCGGCGTAGTAGTACCTATATTAGATAATATAGAATTTGAAATAAAACCCTATAGCCTCTTTAATACCCCGGCATGGACTACCGACGGTATCCAACTGCTGAAGGGTTTGGCGCGAATTGGTATAGAAACCGAATTTTCAAGGATGAAGCTGGAGTTATTAGAACATGCCCGGAAGAAAACCACTCAAAAGGTGAATCTTTTTGAGAAAGTACAGATTCCAGGCTATAAAGATGCGATCCGAAAGGTGAAAAGGTATATGGAAGACGAGCAAAGCCTCTCCAAAGCCTCCCAGAAGATCATGCGAACCAATCAAGAGAAACGTAAACAAAAAGAGGAGGCCGGCCAATGATTGTACCGATGAAAAAGTATGCCTTTATGGTGTTCCATAAAGAGTATGATGCGTTTCTGATTACCTTGCGCGACCTCGGTGTAGTGCATGTGCAGGAAACAAAGTCGATAAATAACAACACCGACCTTCAGGATTTGCTGGCTCTCAGGAAACGGATCAAAGCCTCGCTGGATTACTTCGATAAGCTAAATAGCAAAACGAAAAATGTGGAGCTTTCACCTTCCCACAACCTGAACAAAGCAGAAGGCTTGAAACTGTTAGACAAGATTGAATTCCTTCAGGAAAAGAAATCTCAGTTGCAACAGGATAAACAGTCACTGGAAAAGGACATTTCCTATATGGATATATGGGGTAATTTTAGCTATACCACCATCAATAATTTGAGGGAGAATGGCTACGTTGTTACCTTCTTCACGTGTCCGACAGCACGCTTTGAACCCAAATGGGGGGAGGAATACAATACCTTCCTGGTAAACAATGTGCAATCGTTAAGCTACTTCGTTACCGTAACGAAAGAGGGTCAACCTATTGAAATAGAAGCCGAACGTGCTAAAATGCCCGATCGGGGACTGGATATTCTTATCTCCTCCGAAGAAAAGTTGGACGAAAACATTGCAAATGTGAATAATGAGTTGAAAACAAGAGCTGCTGCCGATTATACTACCTTGGTAGATTTCGACAAAAGCCTGCAAGATGAGTTCAACTTTGCCAATGTTATTGAGCAAACCGATCGCGAAGCTAATGACCGCCTGATGTTTCTGGAAGGCTGGACAACTACCGACCAGGCCGACAATTTGGAAAAAGAATTGGACAAGAAGGGCTATTACTACCAAGAGTTGGAGATACAAGAGGGTGATAAAGTGCCTATCAAGCTGAAGAACAATGCATATTCACGGTTGTTCGAGCCTATTACGCGCATGTTCTCTCTCCCCAATTATACAGAGATAGACCCTACCCCACTGCTGGCTCCTTTCTTCATGCTGTTCTTCGGCCTTTGCTTTGGCGATGGCGGCTATGGACTGCTGGTGATTTTGGTGTGCGCCTTCCTGAAAAAGAAAGTAAGCCCCGATCTCAAACCCATCCTCTCGCTCGCACAGTATTTAGGAGCAGCGGCCATTGTGGTAGGCACAGTGACCGGAACATTCTTTGGAGTAACCTTGGTAGACGTTCCCGCCTTCCATGCTTTTAAAGACTATTTCCTGACAAGCGATAACTTGATGACACTTGCGCTTATCCTTGGATTAGTGCATATAGTATTCGGGAAATGCGTGGCAGCCTACAAGACAAAGAAACAGAAGGGAGTGAAATATAGCATTGCTCCTTGGGCCTGGGTATTTGTGATTACATCGCTCCTCGTTGTTTTCGGACTGCCTTTCATGAATATACACCTATCTCAAACGGTTACTTATATCTGTTACGGCATTGCCATAGCAAGTGCCTTGGTGGCCTTCCTCTACAACTCGCCGGGGAAGAATATTTTCATCAATATCGGTTCTGGACTATGGACTACCTATAATTCTGCATCCGGGTTGCTGGGTGATACCTTATCCTACATTCGGTTGTTCGCTATCGGTCTTACAGGTGGTATCCTGGGCGGTGTATTCAACAAGTTGGGCGTAGATATGACTGCAGGTCTGCCAATGGTTGCCCGCATCCCTGTCATGCTGCTTGTTCTGGTGATAGGACACGGATTGAATATCGGCTTGTGTACAATCAGTTCGCTGGTGCACCCCGTTCGTCTGGTGTTTGTAGAATACTTTAAAAACTCCGAATTTGAAGGCGGAGGAAAAGAATATTTACCCTTCAAGAAAGCATAAATTGAATAATAATCAACTAAGTAATACATTAAAAAAACAATTAAATTATGGAAATTTTATTAGCTTATATCGGTATCGGTATTTTGACTTGCGGCACCTTTGTTGCCAGTGCACTCGGTGTGACAATTTGCGGAAATGCGGTGGTCGGATCAATGAAGAAAAACCCTGAAGGGTTAGGTACATATATTGCACTCAGCGCATTACCCAGTTCACAAGGATTATATGGATTCGTTGCTTTCTTCTTATTGCAACCTTTCTTGACTGATTCGGTCACTCTGTTACAAGCAAGCGCTATTTTGTGTATGGGTATTATGATGTCCGTTTCCGGGATTTATTCATCAGTTCGTCAGGCACAGGTTTGTGCCAACGGTATTACCGCTGTAGGTGCAGGCCACAATGTTTTTGCCGCTACGATGGTGATGGCTGTATTCCCCGAATTATACGCTATCCTTTCGTTACTCGTAACGATTTTGGTTGCAGGGACACTTTAATCCTTGAATTTTAATTTCAACTGAATACCGCCTGATGGCAGTTGAGCATCTTCATGATGGCTGATACTCAACCCCATCAGGCGTACTTTTTTCTCGCTGGTATCGATCAGCTTCACCATCTCCCTGGCAGTATCCCAAAAGACACGGAATTGTGTGATGGGCGAAGGAAGGGTCTTGCTTCGCGTCAGTATCTCGAAGTCCGCATATTTTATTTTCAGCGTAATGGTACGTCCGTAAAATTGCTCCTCCTCAATACGCTCCCATACCCTGCGGGCAATCTGATAAAGCTCAAGCGTCATCTTGGTAGAAGCCTCCAAATCTGTTTCAAACGTATTCTCAGCACCCACAGACTTACGAATACGATTGGGAACCACCTCCCGATCATCAATTGCCCTTGCATTGTAGTAATAGGTATGTCCCACTTTGCCAAAATGGTGAACTAGCCATTCCTCGCCAAACTTCTTCAAATCCGCCCCGGTATGAATACCAAGCAAATGCATCTTTTGAGCCGTCACCTTGCCCACACCGAAGAAACGCTCGATCTCCAGCCCCTCCACAAAACTCTCCACATCCTTGGGAAGGATAACAAACATCCCGTCAGGCTTCCTATAGTCCGAGGCAATCTTAGCCAGAAACTTATTAATAGACACCCCAGCCGAAGCCGTAAGCCCCGTTTTCGCACGAATACGCTCCTTAATCTCCTTTGCGATAAGCACAGCAGAAGCCATCTTCTTGTGATTCTCCGTAACGTCCAGAAACGCCTCGTCCAGCGAAAGCGGCTCTACCAGTTCCGTATAATCCATAAAAATCTCATTAATCTGTTCCGACACCTCCCGATACACCTCAAACCGAGGTGGTACAAAAATAAGTTGTGGACACTTGCGTAAAGCCGTAGTAGACGGCATAGCCGACCTCACCCCAAACCTACGCGCCTCATAACTCGCCGTAGCCACCACTCCACGCGCCTCCGCATACCCCACAGCCAACGGTTTCCCCCTATACTCAGGAAAGTCCCTCTGCTCCACCGACGCATAAAACGCATCCATATCAATATGAATAATCTTCCTCACCATTTCAACTGCGAAGATAATCTTTGTTCCCGAAACTTGTATAATTAAAAAAGATTGGTTTACTTTGTACCCGCATTAAAAAGCACACCCACTCATGGTTCCTTGGCCGAGTGGCTAGGCACCGGTCTGCAAAACCGATTACAGCGGTTCGAATCCGCTAGGAACCTCTATACCCACTTATCCCAGTTGATTGAGTTCAACTGGGATTTGCTATTTTATAGGTATTCAATCAGTTATAAAAAGGTCGCGCGTAGAATGTTTTATGAAATTTGTAGACTGTTTTGAAAAACAGGGTAAAAAATAACCTGATTGTAGACGGATGAAAACGATTAAAATTTATTTTCAAAATTGGAACAAGGATTCCAACGAAGGATATGTCTGGGTGTGTTTTTACATCAGAAGGGAGAAAGTGAATTTTTCAACGAAGGTGAAGTGTCTGGAAAAAGATTTCGACAAAAAACATTTCCGGATCAAGACTTCAGACAAGTTATTCTCAGATAAAAACATAATTATCGACAATATCCTTGCTCGTGTAAACTCTGTATTTGTAAAGTATCGACTCCGGAATAAAACGTTGACCAGGGAGACTTTCTTGAGGGCTTATAACCGGCCGGATGATTATCCGACTTTCTTCGAGTTTGTGAAAGACTGGCAAAAGAAATACAGTATAATGAATGAAGGAGAAACCATGAAAGTCCACAATTCAGTGATAAAAAAGCTGAAGGATTATAGTCCTGAGTTGCACTTTGATGATATTACGACTGATTGGTTGGATGAATATTACGCTTATTTACGAAAGGATTTGAAGAATTGTGAGAATACTGCCTATAAAAATATGTCTACCATCCGGAAGTATGTCAAAGCTGCCTTCAAAGCCGGATATATGGATGAATATCCCTTTGAACATTGGAGCATAAAAAGAACGAAAGCTAATTATACATTTTTAACGGAAGATGAATTGTCTACTATGGTTAATATATATAAAGGAGGAACTCTTCCGGAAAAACATCACCGGACTATTGAGTTTTTCTTATTTATGTGTTTTTCTTCCTTACACATCGGAGATGCAAAGAATTTGAAGTTGGAACAATTTACCAATGATTCATTTACATATTACAGGAAAAAGAACCGAAATAGCAAGCCGGAACCAATTGTTGTGCCAATATCAGAAGCGTTGCGAAACTTGCTTAATAATATCGTAGGTTTCAGAAAAAAAGGATCTATATTCTCTCATCTTCCAGCTGATCAGACAATGAACCGGTATTTAAAGGAAGTCTCAAAAAAGGTTGAAATCAATAAAGACATATCCCATAAGACCGGCAGACATACCTTTGCTACCTATTTTTTAAGAAAAACTAAAGATTTAACGGCATTAAAAGAGATTCTCGGACATTCAGATTTGAGAGAAACCCTAATTTATGCCCATGTACTGGATGAATCAAAACAGGAAGGGATAACCTGTTTTAATTCATTTTCGATATAATTTTTTCGATTTACTTTTGGGATATGAATAAAAACAGTCCAAACGTCCAAATTACCAAATTTTCATTGGAAGAATGGATGTCCCTGAAGCGTGAAAGCATTTTCTTCTCTGGTTACCCTGATGTACTTCATGAATGATCGATCGCTCCGGTGACCGGTTATCATCATGATTCGTTGTACCGGAATATCTTTTCGGAGAAACATGTTTGTGGCAAAACTTCTACGAGCTGTATGGGATGAGATCATCTCCCATTTCTGCATCGATTTAATGACTACTTTATTGCCAACCGTGCGCTCCCAGAGAATAGGTTCTACGAATCCGACTTTTTTGCATATATTTTTGATTGCTACGTTGAAATATTGATTACATCGGGGCTTTGGTAAATTATAATCATATTTTTTAAGAATTGTCCGTACAAACTTATGCATTGGTACGGTTATAATAACTCCGGTCTTCTTTGTTTTAATAGTTATAAAATTAGATTCCCTGTCAAAGTTGCTTTCGTTTAACCGGGAATAGTCTGAGTATCTTAATCCGGTACAATCCATATCTTCATACGGAAAGTAGAGATCTCCATCCAATTGGAAGGTATCTTCCCTGAGTGATGGACGGACACGACACCGTTCTACTTTCACGAGCTGCCCACACTCCTTTGTCTTTAGATTACAAGTAAGATGTAATAAAGTAAAATATGCACCGGGAACGTATTTGAGATTACGTGCCCGGCGTATGGCTTCTGTACCGGATATCGTTTTTTGATTTTCCATGATACAAAAAAAGCCCACAAAAGTGGGCTGATAAAGGACAAAAGGAAAAGCCCGCTCTTTTGAAGCGGGCAGTCCGTAAATTAATTATTTACTGTCAAACAAATAAGTTAAGATACGGATAATAATTCCTGGGCTAACTTATGTAATCCGTTTATTATTTTTTCTCTTTGCTCTTTACGTGGCTTTTTTAACCCGGAGCTGTAATGGGTTAATTGTGCCGAATTGATTCCTGAAGCTTTTGCCAAAGCTGTTTTTGTCACAATACCTTCTATATGTTTTAATAATGCTTCTGTGTCGAGTTCAAAATCTAACTGATATTCTTCTCCTTGCAAAATTTCAGGGAGGCTTTTTCCGTTTTTATTCAGAATCTCAATATAGAAATCCAATACTTTTTGTGCATCTTCTTTAGCATCTTCTATACTTTCTCCGAATCCAAATACATTTTCTATTTCGGGAAATGAAACTCCATAACCGTCTTTTCCTGCTTCCAATATTACTTTAATAGTTTTCATGACTTTACGTTTTTAATTGTTTTTTTACAGGGGCTTATTCAGCCCCTTTGATGATTTTTAGAATTTTACTGCATGTTCCTGTCGGAACTTCTTTTGACCCGTGAAAAGGTATAATTACCTTTTTACCATTTCTTTCGTAAGCCCGATGACTTGTGCCATCTTGTTCGGCTAACGTCCATCCGTATTGCTTTGCGATTCTAACTAATTCACTTGATTTCATATCTTATATTATTTGTTTGACTCTACAAAGGTATATTATTATTTACTATTATGCAAATAAATCAGTATATATTTTTATACCATTTTGAAGATTTAACAAAAAAGCCCACCGGAGTGAGCTAATTATTGATAAAAGAAAATATGGTCTGATTATATGTCTTCAATATATTAGGAGGAAATATAGGTTCCGGAGCCTTGAGGAGTATCCTGGTTCTTATCGCTATCCGGAAGATATTTCGAATATTCTCCCCAAAGAAGGTATAACAATGCAGTTGCTATTTGTGTCGAATTATATGCTTGTTCCTCAAATGACAGGCGTTCGCTATCCTTAACCAGAATTGTCCTGCCTTCATAACGTTTCAGAGGACTATGGTTTATCGAAGATACCAACGCTTCACATTCATTCCTGTCAATAAGGATATTATCTAATTTTTTATTGATTTTACTTTTTCCAAAAAGTAAATTTAGCAGTCTATAATGTTGAGAATAATAAATTGTTTCCTGTTTTGTGGATATCAACTGAACAGTCCATCCCAGAGCAACAAGTTCCTGCTTGAGTAATATGGCATCCGTATCGTTCACACCCATTTTTTTGTAATTGGGATAGTATTTTTTCCATTGTGGATCCTTCTGGTTAGCTGCCCGGTCGTAATGAATATGTATCTCCTTTTTTCCTCCTGTAAAGAAAGAATCAATCTTTTTTGCTAATTCATCTTGCTGATCAGGATGGAATACCCACATATTTTTCAGGATCCGGAATTCTTTCTTTGAGATATTACGTTGAGCAAACACCATTGATGAGAACGGTCCGGCATCATAACCGGCTATGATAGGTCTGTTTTTGTCATAGTATTTTAGGTGCCTACAGGATTCGTCTATCTTTTCTCCGGCTGCTATCTGGTCAATATAACGGTAATCATAACGGGGCACAATCATCTACCATCCTTTTTTGGCAATTATAGGGTTTTATAAATTAAAAAAACTATACATCCTACGCATAGCTACTGCGTAAAATCGATAAAGAATCATTTCAATGAAACATAAGCTTAAACATCATATCTATTACACACCAAAATTATACAAATTTATGGTTTTATTTTTACTGACCAAGGGAAATTAAATAAATAGGGTCGAATATTCACTTGCCCAGCCCCTAAATTTCAGGGGCATCAGCTTTTGTAGATGTTGCGGAGGGGGATATCTTTTTCTTGGGCGAGGCGGCGGGCGTCGTCATATTCTATGGAGATGCGGGAAGCGCCGGCGTAGAGGGTTTCTTTGCCTTTGACTTCTCCGTAGGGGGTGGATATGGTGATGGACTTACGGGGGAGGCAGGTACGGGTGACGTTGTGCTTGCGTATGCCGATGGTGGAGGTTTCGCTGAACAGGATGTGCTCCATGTCTGGGACTTTGGCCTCGTCGCAGAGAACGGTTATCAGGGTGGCGGGGCGGCCTTTCTTCATATAAATGGGGATGAAGAAGGCGTCGCGTGCGCCGGCTTCAAAGAGCTTTTCCATCACGTAACCCAGTATTTCGGGCGTGGTATCGTCAATGTTTGTTTCTATTATGGTTACGGTATCTTGCTCTGCGACTACATCCACAGATTCTCCTTGGAGTACGCGAAGGAGATTGGGGATACCAAAATCTTTCGTTCCCGAGCCATAGCCTGTTCCGGTAATCTTCATCTCAGGCATGGGGCCGAAGCTGTCGGATAGTTCGGCAATGATGGCAGCGCCGGTTGGCGTCATCAGCTCGCCCTGAATATCCAATTGCATCAGGCTTACGCCTTTGGCGGATAGGACTTCCATAACAGCGGGGACAGGTACGGGGATGGTGCCGTGTTGACATTTCACGAAGCCGTGTCCATCATGCAGTACAGAGGCATACACCTTATCGGGCGCAAGAATATCTATACAAATAGCTGCCCCTACAATGTCGATAATCGAATCGATAGCTCCTACCTCGTGGAAATGAACCTCCTCAGGTGTGGAACCGTGTATCTTCGCCTCGGCAACGGCCAGGCGCATGAATATCCGTTTAGCTAAATCCTTAGCTCCGGCGGTAATACCGCTTTCATTGATGATATGCGAGATATCAGCCATTGTACGATGAACATGGGAATGGTGGTGGTGATGATGGGGAAGCAGGGCAGATAATCCTTTGTGCGTATGGGTATGTTCCTTCTCTTCTCCTTCCACAATCACGTCTACGTGACTGGCGCCGATACCGTGTTTGGATACTTGCGACACTTTAAGCTCCCAACCATCAAGGTTGAGCTTCTTCAGTTCTGCAATCAGTTGTTCTTGGTTTACACCCAAATCAAGCAGGGCCGAGAGAGTCATGTCTCCGCTGATGCCTGCAAAGCAATCGAAGTAAAGGATTTTCATACGTAATAATATATAATGTAAGATTAACGACTCAGTTTATTTATACTGTTGGCTATATAAGCAGCGCCAAAACCATTGTCTATATTGACCACCGACACACCGTTTGCACACGAATTAAGCATGGACAGAAGCGCTGATACGCCTCCGAAGCTGGCTCCGTAGCCTACACTGGTTGGAACCGCAATTACGGGTTTGTCCGTCAATCCCCCTATTACACTGGCCAATGCACCTTCCATACCGGCGATAACAATGATAACATTGGCCGAGGCTATCACATCAAGCCGAGCCAGTAAGCGATGAAGACCAGCCACTCCCACATCACACACACGCTCTACCTCGTTACCAAGAAAATCGGCCGTAACAAAGGCTTCTTCAGCAACGGGGATATCAGAGGTACCTGCCGTAATAATCAATATCTTTCCATTACCATACTTCTCAACCGGCTTGCGACGTATAACAAGGGTACGCGCAGCAGGATTCCATTCCGCATCAGGGAATTCTTTCAGTACCTCCTTCGCCGATTCTTCAGAGGCTCGCGTGGCCAGAACATTCGTATCGCCTACTTCCAGCATATTATGAATAATGCCAATAATTTGAGGGGTAGTCTTTCCGGCGCAATAAATCACTTCAGGGCAGCCGTTGCGAATACGACGATGGTGGTCTATCACGGCATAGCCCAAGTCGTCAAACGGCATCGTCTTCAAACGGGCCTCAGCCTCGTCTATTGTTAAATCGCCGTTTTTAACCTCTTCCAATAATTTTTTTATTTCCATAGCTGCTTCAATTCATGCTTCCACTTCGGAAGCCTTCCAGGTCGAGGGTGATATATTTGAATCCCAAAGACTTAATTCCTTCTGTGATTTCAGGAGAATTTACTATCGTGTCGAAGTATTCGCGCGGGGCTTCAATGCGGGCAATGGTTCCATGCCAGCGTACACGGCAACCGTCCATGCCACGTTCAAGCAGCACTTCTTCAGCGGCTTCCACTGTGGCCAATCGTTCGCGGGTAATCTCCGTTCCATAGGGGATTCTGGATGACAAACAGGCTTTAGCGGGTTTGTTCCAGGTTATTACTCCCAATTGTTTGCTGTATTTACGGATGTCGTCTTTGGTCAGGCCACATTCATTAAGTGGACTTACTACGCCCAACTCTTGTCCGGCTTTCATGCCGGGGCGATGGGCAGACTGAGCGTCGTCGGCATTCTGTCCGTCTGCAATATATTGTATTCCGTTCCGCTCGGCTACCTCTTTTATTAATGTGTAATTGTTTTGTTTGCAGAAGTAACACCGCATCTGGTTGTTGGCAACAAAGTCGGCCGACTCGAAAGGGTTTTCCTCCACCACTTCGTAAGGTATGCCCAGGCGTTCGAGTATAGCTATAGCATCCGCCTTGTCGCGACGCGGCAACACGGGAGAATCAATCATCACAGCCATCGCATTATCTCCGAGCGCCAGATAGGCCACATGAATAAGAAACGATGAATCCACACCACCGGAATAAGCTACACATACCTTTCCGTAAGAAGAGAGCTTGTTTTTAAGGCTTTCTAATTTATCCATTTAATCAAGCAAATAAATTTTGATATATTACATAACATCCATAAGCAAAACAAAGGGTAGAGGACAACAATACAAGCGCAGTACGCAACCCCTTAGAATTAATCAGCTTTTTAGAAAAGGGTATACTGAAAACCCCGGCAACCAACGTCATGCCAATGATGGAACCGAGACCGAAAAGAAGCAAATAAAGAAGACTGCTGCCTATCGTATCAATTTGTGTCATTACCAATACTACCAAAGCGCCGCTACCGGCTAATCCATGAACGATACCTATACCATAAGAGGCACGATGTAAACTATGCGATCCTTTCTTATGGATGTGGATATGTGGCTGCACATTCGCTCCTTCGTGTTCATGATGGTGATGCGTATGGATAACAATTTGCTCCTCTCGTAAAAAAACATAAAAACGATACGTGGCAACGAGAATCAGCATTAAACCAACGGCTGCTTCAAAATATGAAAACGAATGATCCGGTATATTAACCTTGAAAAAAATCATCACTATTCCGATAAGGAAGATTGTGGATGTATGTCCCAAACCCCAAAAAACTCCGTCTTTTAAGGCAGGAGCTACAGTCGAACGTTGGGAAACTATGTTCGTTACGGCAAGTATATGATCAGCTTCAAAAGCGTGAAGCAGACCTTCATACAATGCATAAAGCAGGAGTGCTATCAAAGGTAATTGTTCCATTGGCATATTGATTTTTTGTCAAACACGAGCAAATGTATGGATTATTTTGTAATACTCTGTTATATGATAGGTTTTTTTGACAGGGCAAACCTTAAAAAAGATGGTTCATCACTGGAAAAGGAAGAAGTACGCATGCTCACGACCGCACTCCATTATTATTTTTTATGCCATCAAATACCCCATTATCCCCATTGAACCCAACAATGCCATTATTATTATTGATATTATTGTTACTATTTTTTTATGCCCGTATCTTTTTGAAAAACTTAATAACCCAATAAACAATAATATGTAAATTATTGCTTCAGGATAACCCAATATTTGATATATTGCAGGTATTTTTGTATATATATACCCTTCAAATGAACCCATTGTAGGTCCTATGGTAGACAATAATGAAAACCCCAAAACTATTATCCCCAGTTTTATTAAGCCATTTTTTTCTTCAAAAAATACTTTCCGTAAAGGTAAAATTATCAATGCGATAATTATTCCGCGGAATATTTGCAAAAATGTTCCACCTAATGCTACAATGGGTTCATCTACGGAAAGCATAAATGATGATATGATTTCCGTTGCAAATAAATCCCTATAATTTATAACAGCAAGCGCAAAAATCCCCGCAATAAAATATGCTATTGTATGGGCATAAGTTATTTGCCAAAAATATCTAACCAAATTCTCTTTCTTTTCCATTATTTTTATATGTTATTTTAAAATTTGGTGTCAGGCATCTTTGCATTTACCCAATTATTCTTTTTCACATTCTTCTTTTAAGTCCTTTAGATCATTTATTATTATATTATTTAATTTATTTTGCATTGATTTTTTTGTTAGTTTTATAAAAAATCCTTCCAGGCTTTCTTCTACTTTTACAGTAGTTATTCCATTATTTTCAGTAAAATACCAATTATGAACCGCATAAGCTCCTGTTGTCTTTCCAGTCCAACCAAAGGCATTATTTTTGTATGTATGTATTTTTGATTTATAATTTAATCCATCGGCAGTCCATTTAAAATTTGCATTTTCAGCCAATGGATCTAACAATTCACTTTTTGTAACAGTCTTACGCCAATTTACCCAATTATTAATATCACTTAATGTTTTTATTATTTTTCCCATTGGGGCATTTATTATAATTTCATTATTTCCAATTACAGGAGCGTTTTTATTTATATCTATATTCATTATACCATTATTATTTATAAGTTTATGATTTACCGAACAGCAGCAGTGAAACAAGCCAAAACCTGCCATTACCAGAATTGCCGTTGTGAGTTTATTTTCTATTTTTTAATCGGGAAAATCAGGGTTCGGACAATTTGCACCGGTTCCCGCTGCGAAGCGGGAACACTTAATTACGCGCCGGGCTTACGCATTGCGCCCGGACCGGCTGTTGTGTGCCGAATTAGTTGGCTGTAACACTGCCACCGGTATTGGATACTGTGCCCCATGGCGCAATTGTGCCGGTAATGACTGCGGTTGTTTTTACCAGCGTTACCGAGTAGTAGTATAGGGTACCGCCAACCCAGTTGTCGGGAATATCGACGGTGTATGTGCCCGAGTTGTCGGTAAAGTGGAATTTCTTGCCTGTATTTGTGCCCGGAAATACGATGGCTTCGATAACAGAGTTACCCCCCTGGCCTTGGACAGTGATATCATTCGTCTCATTACCGGTTGGCGCTACCGTTCCGTTGACCAGGTTAAGCGTGCCTGTGGTATACTGGTTGTCGATTTTAATCGTCACATCGCCGGAGGTGATGATGCTGAACGCCAGCTTCACGAGTTTATGTTCAAAAGGCAACACTGCATCCGGCAAAATTTTGTTGGAAGCCGTTCCCGCGGGGGCATACAGCACGTCAATAGCCGACTGGTCCGTTTGATCTGCCACGCTGACAGGCAATTCGTAAGCGCCATTTACCGAAGAGGAATACGGATAGTAGGCTATGAACTTCACATCATCGCCCGAAGCGGGGTAATAGATGGTATTGCCGTCGGGCGAGGTGAATGTTGCCGTAGGGCCGGTCGATGCCTCGTACTCCCTGTTATCCACACCTACGCTGATATTCGTGGCGGTCAGGGAAAAATTGTTAGATCCATTGTTATTCAGCATATAGATGCCGATGTGTTCGCCGCCTCCCCAATCGGTGCCATTTACGCGGGTTTGTACGTAGGCCATGTTGCCCGCCGAAAATTGCGCCGCCACGCGGTCGTTGTTGTTTACTGTTTCGTCGCCTTTGCTGCACGAAGTCATTACCATTGTTGCTGCGATGGCAGCCATTGTTAAAAATTTACACTTGTTCATTTGCTTGAAATTAATTTACAGTTTGAAAATCAGTGAAACAGTATTGAACCATTACGACTGTGGATTTTAGCGGCAAAGTTATTACTTTTTTCCTTTTCCTGCTTTCTTTTCCAAAAAAATCAAATACAATTTGATAACCTTCATCGGATTTCAGAGCTGCATCAAACGTTTTTCCACTCTTGCTTATGAAGCCTTTGACAACAGATGTTTTGCCTGTTGTAAGCAAGTCTGCAATGCGCTTGTTGAGCGCTGCATCTTCCAATGTAGCCGCATACGCACCGAAACGCGGGTGTAGCAAATAGGTCAAAAATATCAGAATGTCAGAATTGACAGAATGTCAAAAAGTGGTCTTTTTTTTCTTTGATTTTTGAGACGAATTTGGGCTTTTAACACGAAAAACGCAAGGATTTGCGGGTTTGGCAAATACAAAAAGACAGCAATGACGAGTTGAAAATTAAAAATTGAAAGTTTAAAGCGTGAATAATGCTCTGCTGTTAGTGTTTTCCTTTTAATAGCTGCCATAACGTCATCAAGGCACTCAAGGGATTTAAGGGCATTATAGATCTTAATATTAACCAAATAATAACTAATATTAAATGACATTCACAATTCATCCTCATCTCTTCAGAAAATCATTTAGATGATTTTAAAAATGATCTAAATGAAATTTCCAAATTATGCTGATGACGTCCGGCAATCATCTAAATGATTTCCCCAAAAGAAGCCG
>BNTS01000060.1 GCA_025996775.1 Bacteroidia bacterium
GATAATGCCATCGTACTGACGGCTCGAAGTGGAAGGGCAGCCTTGAAACATCGCCTCCACGTATTAGGTGTTGAACTGGAGCAAGGCAAGCTGGATGTGGCATACGAAGAGTTCCTGAAGTTGGCCGACCGGAAGAAAGACATCAACGATGACGACGTGTTGATGCTGGTAGGCAAAGACCGCGCAGCCATGCAACGCATCAAGCTGGAATACTTGCAGGTTACATCGGGTGTAGGGCTGAAACCCGTAGCCAGCATCTGCCTCAACATTGCAGGTGAACATTTTGAAGCGGCAGCATCGGGCAACGGTCCGGTTGACGCAGCCATCAAAGCTATTAAATCCATCATTCATCGCACCATGACGATACAGGAGTTCCTGATTCAGGCCATCGACAAGGGAAGCGACGACATGGGTAAAGTACACATGCAAGTAGAATACGACAGCAATATCTACTACGGATTTGCTGCCAATACAGATATTATAGCCGCCTCGGCAGAGGCTTTTATTGATGCAATTAATAAGTTTGTAAAATGAAAACATTATTTGAAAAAATCTGGGAGAAGCATATTGTAGATACCCTGCCCGACGGAACGATTCAATTGTATATCGACCGGCTCTATTGCCACGAAGTAACTAGTCCGCAAGCCTTTGCCGGACTGCGCGAGAGGGGCCTGAAGCCCTTTCGTCCCGAGCTGGTGACTTGTGTACCTGATCATAACGTCCCAACATTGTCTCAAGATAAGCCAATAGAAGATCCTATCTCGAAGAAACAGGTGGATACGCTGGAGAAGAATGCAAAAGACTTCGGTCTTACGTATTACGGACTTTTACATCCCAAAAATGGGATTATACATGTGGTAGGACCTGAAAACGGACTAACCCAACCGGGCATGACGATCGTCTGCGGCGACTCGCATACCTCCACCCATGGTGCATTGGGAGCTATCGCCTTCGGTATAGGAACCAGTGAGGTAGAAATGACCCTTGCCACCCAGTGCATCATGCAAAGCAAACCCAAAACGATGCGCATCACCATAGACGGACAACTGAAGCCCGGCGTAACAGCTAAAGATATCGCCCTCTATATCATCCGCAATATGACAACGGGAGGTGCAACCGGTTACTTCGTGGAATATGCCGGCGAAGCGATTCGCAACACCACGATGGAAGAGCGTCTGACCATCTGCAATCTTTCCATAGAGATGGGTGCCCGTGGTGGAATGATTGCCCCTGACGAGGTAACTTTTGCCTACCTGAAAGACCGGGAATTTGCGCCCCGTGAAGAAGCATGGGAGAAATCCTTGAAATATTGGAGAACCCTGTACAGTGACCCGGGAGCTTCATTCGACAAGGAAGTGAGCTTCCGTGCCGAAGACATAGAGCCGATGGTTACTTTCGGCACCAATCCGGGTATGGGTATCGGAATTCGCGAAAGTATTCCTTCGCTGGAGAGTGTGGCGGAAGCGAGTCGCGCATCCTTCCAAAAGGCGCTCGACTATATGGGCTTCGAGGCCGGAGACCCTATGTTGGGAAAACCTATTGATTATGTATTCCTTGGCAGTTGCACCAATGGTCGCATTGAAGATTTCCGTGCCTTTGCATCGCTCGTAAAAGGGAAGAAGAAAGCAGCCGGAGTAACCGCTTGGCTTGTTCCCGGCAGTTGGCAGGTGGAAAGAGAAATCAGAGCAGAGGGTATCGACAAGGTATTAGAGGAAGCCGGTTTCGAGCTACGCCAACCTGGATGCTCCGCTTGTCTGGCCATGAATGATGATAAGATACCGGCCGGCAAATATGCCGTTTCGACATCTAACCGCAACTTTGAAGGCCGACAAGGGCCCGGTTCACGCACCATACTGGCCGGCCCTTTAGTAGCAGCCGCAGCAGCCCTCACGGGAAAACTTACCGATCCACGAGAACTTAATTAATAAAAGAAATATGAAAGAGAAATTCACCATACTGACATCTACCTGTGTGCCCCTCCCGTTGGAGAATGTAGATACAGACCAGATCATACCGGCACGATTTCTGAAAGCGACTACCCGCGAAGGCTTCGGAGACAATTTGTTTCGCGATTGGCGTTACGACAAGGCGGATAAGCCCAACCCTGATTTTATACTGAATCAAGGGACCTGCAAAGGTGATATCTTGGTGGCCGGAAAGAACTTCGGCAGCGGGAGTAGTCGCGAACATGCGGCTTGGGCTATCACAGGCTACGGCTTTCGTGCCGTAGTAAGCAGTTTCTTTGCCGACATCTTCAAGAACAATTCCATGAACAACGGCCTGTTGCCTGTAGTCGTATCCCCCGGTTTCTTGAGCGAATTATTCGAATCCATAGAGTCATCGCCGGCTACTACGCTAACGATAGACCTCCCTTCGCAGACGATCACCAACAATGCCACAGGCCGCCGCGAGTCCTTCGCCATCAATCCCTACAAGAAAGACTGCTTAGTAAACGGCCTCGACGACATCGACTACCTATTAGCCAACAAGTCCAAAATAGAAACTTATGAACAAAGGTTATGATAGAGATAATGGATACTACCCTGCGGGACGGGGAACAGACATCGGGGGTTTCTTTTGCAGCGCATGAGAAGCTTGGTATCGCTCAGGTATTGCTGAACGAGTTGGGAGTGGACAGGATAGAGATTGCCTCGGCAAGGGTTTCGGATGGCGAATTTGAAGGGGTAAAGCGAGTAGCCTCCTGGGCACAACGTACCGGACACTTGGATAAACTGGAAGTGCTTGGCTTTATTGATGGCAACATCTCGCTCAACTGGATAGAGAAAGCAGGTTGCCATGTAGTGAACCTGCTTGGCAAAGGCTCCTACAAACATGTAACAGAACAGCTTCGCAAGACGCCCGAACAACATATTGCAGACGTCCGCGAGGTGGTACTGAATGCCGAAAAGATGGGTATTACCGTAAACCTCTATCTTGAAGACTGGTCGAACGGCATCCGGCACTCACCGGATTACGTCTTTCAGCTTATGGAAGGATTGAAAGACCTGCCCGTCCGCCGCTTTATGCTGCCGGACACCTTGGGTATACTCAATCCCCTTAACACCTACGAATACTGCAAGCTGATGGTAGACCGCTATCCCAATTTATGGTTTGACTTCCATGCCCATAACGACTACGACCTGGCAGTATCCAATGTCTATTCTGCCATACGTGCCGGAGTAAAGGGCATACATACCACCGTGAACGGTCTGGGCGAGCGTGCAGGCAATGCCCCGCTCAGCAGCGTCCTTGCCGTCATCAAAGACCAATTAAAGGAAGAGACACACCTGAAGGAAGAAAAGATAAACCGAGTAAGCAAATTGGTGGAAACCTATTCAGGCATCCATGTAGCGCCCAACCGCCCGATTGTTGGCGAGTCTGTCTTCACCCAATGCGCCGGCGTACATGCCGATGGCGATAGCAAGAACAATCTGTATTACAATGATCTCTTACCTGAGCGCTTCGGCCGCATCCGTGAGTATGCACTGGGAAAAACATCGGGAAAAGCCAATATCCGCAAGAATCTGGAAGCACTCGGCATCGATATGGACAACGAAACGATGCAGAAAGTGACCGAGCGCATCATCGAACTGGGCGACAAAAAGGAAATGGTAACGCAGGAAGACTTACCTTATATTATAAGTGATTTACTAAACCAAGAAACAAATGCCGAATCTAAGATAAAGATTCTGAATTATTCCTTATCTTTGACACAAGGATTACGACCGGTAGCAACGCTCAAAATTGAAATCGACGGCCAAGCTTACGAGCAATCCTCTTCCGGCGACGGCCAATACGATGCATTCGTGCGCGCCCTCCGAAAGATTTATTCCGACTTAGGTCGCCCTTTCCCGATGCTGACGAACTACTCTGTCTCCATCCCTCCCGGCGGCCGCACCGATGCCTTTGTGCAAACAATCATCAGTTGGAACTTCGCCGGCGTAGATTTCAAGACCCGCGGTCTCGATGGCGACCAAACAGAAGCCGCCATCAAAGCCACCATCAAGATGCTGAATAAGATAGAAGGATAATTCACTTAACAAGAAGGAAAATGAAAAAGAAATTAACAATTGCGCTGGTGGCGCACGATAGAAGGAAGGCAGATATGGTAGAATGGGCAGTCCATAATGCAGATTTCTTGTCGCGTCAACACTTGGTTTGTACCGGCACTACCGGAGGGCTTATAGCTGAAGCTTTTGAGAAGAAAGGAATACCGGCCGAAATAACCCGTATGCATTCGGGACCGCTTGGCGGAGACGCCGAGATTGCTGCCATGGTAGTTCGTAAAGAGATTAATCTGGCTATCTTCCTGATTGACGACCTCAATCCCCAGCCTCACGAAGCCGACATTCAGATGTTGCTCCGCCAGTGCCGGGTGCACAATGTCCCCATCGCCTGTAACCGCTACAGCGCCGATCTGATGATTACCAGTACCCTGTGGGAAGATGACTCATACATTCCTACAGAACCTAAATACGTATTTTACAATAGAGAATAATAATCATGAATTTAAAGATTGCAGTTTTAGCGGGCGATGGCATCGGCCCTGAAATAATTGAACAAGGTATGAAGGTCGTTAAGACCGTGTGCACCAGGTTTGGTCACAATTTGAGTTATCAAGAAGGGCTGGTGGGAGCTGCTGCCATTGATGCAGTGGGTGACCCTTATCCCGAGGAAACGCATAAGCTCTGTATGGAAAGCGAAGCTGTGTTCTTCGGCGCTATCGGCGCCCCTAAGTACGACAACGACCCCTCAGCCAAAGTCCGCCCCGAACAGGGACTGCTGGCCATGCGCAAAAAGTTGGGCTTGTATGCCAATATCCGCCCGGTGACCACCTTTCCGTCACTTATCCATAAATCCCCTCTTCGTGCTGACCTGGTAGAAGGAGCCGACTTTATGTGTATCCGCGAACTAACCGGAGGCCTTTATTTCGGACGTCCGCAAGGTCGTAGCGAAGACGGAAACACGGCCTACGATACCTGTATCTATACCCGCGAAGAGATAGAACGCATCGTGAGCCTCGCTTATGACTATGCCGGCATGCGCCGTAAGAAACTAACGGTGGTAGATAAAGCCAATGTGTTGGCCACCTCTCGTCTCTGGCGTCAGGTTGCGCAGGAGGTTGCGAAGAAATACCCCCATGTGGAAACAGAGTATATGTTTGTAGACAATGCAGCCATGCGCATCATACAATGGCCGAAAAGCTTTGATGTATTGGTGACGGAGAATATGTTTGGCGACATACTCACCGACGAAGCCTCGGTTATCACCGGTTCGCTGGGAATGCTTCCCTCCGCTTCCATCGGAATCCATACGTCTGTATTCGAGCCTATTCACGGTTCCTACCCCCAAGCAGCCGGAAAGAATATAGCCAATCCGTTAGCCACTATTCTAAGTGCAGCCCTTATGTTTGAATATGCCTTTAATCTGTCTGAAGAAGGTCGCGTGATTCGCGAGGCAGTAACCGCCTCTATGGATGCCGGTATCGTGACCGAAGACATAGCCGAAAAGGGCAAAGCCTATTCAACATCCGAAGTGGGAGACTATATCTGTGAACAGTTAAAAGCTAAGCATTGACAATTTACAGAAATATTTTCTTAATCAGTCGTATATATAAAAAATAAGTACTACTTTTGTCGGAGGTTTTAATAAAAATGTCATCATATACGACAACATACTCAGAAAGTGTTAGATAAATATTATAAATAAATCAGTATTAATTATTTGGAATAAAAATGGCTATAGTAGATTTAAGCAAGTATGGCATTACAGGAGTAAAAGAGATTGTTTACAATCCTTCTTACGATATGCTGTTTAACGAAGAAACAAAGCCGGGACTGGAAGGCTTTGAAAAAGGTCAAGTTACTGAACTTGGTGCAATCAATGTGATGACGGGCGTTTATACCGGTCGTTCGCCTAAAGATAAGTTCTTTGTAAAGGACGAAACGACTGAAAACACCGTATGGTGGACTTCCGATGAATACAAAAATGACAACAAACCCGTAACAAAAGAAACTTGGGCTGCATTGAAGAAATTGGCGGTAAACGAACTCTCAAACAAGAGATTGTTCGTTGTCGATACTTTCTGTGGCGCTAATGAAAACACTCGTTTGAAAATCCGTTTCATCGTAGAAGTAGCTTGGCAGGCACATTTTGTTAAGAACATGTTCATCCGTCCGACCGAAGCAGAATTGGCAAACTACGGCGAACCCGATTTCGTGGTGTTGAACGCTTCCAAAGCTAAAGTAGAAAATTTCAAGGAACTCGGTTTGAACTCCGAAACCGCTGTTGTTTTCAATCTTACCGAAAAAGTTCAGATTATCTTGAACACTTGGTACGGTGGCGAAATGAAAAAAGGTATGTTCTCTTACATGAACTACTTGTTGCCTTTGCAAGGTATGGCTTCCATGCACTGCTCTGCAAATACCGACTTGGACGGCAAGAACACCGCTATCTTCTTCGGTTTGTCAGGTACAGGCAAAACAACGCTTTCTACCGATCCGAAACGTTTGTTAATCGGTGACGACGAACACGGCTGGGACGACGACGGCGTATTCAACTTCGAAGGCGGTTGCTATGCTAAAGTTATCAACCTCAGCAAAGAAGCTGAACCCGACATCTACAACGCTATCACACGCGATGCTTTGTTGGAAAACGTTACAGTTGACACCAATGGCAAAATCGACTTCAACGATAAATCGGTTACTGAGAACACACGTGTTTCTTATCCTATTTATCACATCAAAAACATCGTTAAGCCTGTTTCTAAAGCAGGCGCTGCAGAAAAAGTTATTTTCTTGTCGGCTGACGCATTCGGCGTGTTGCCTCCGGTTTCTATCTTAAGCCCGGAACAAACACAATATTATTTCCTTTCCGGCTTTACCGCTAAATTGGCAGGTACAGAACGTGGTATCACAGAACCTACCCCGACATTCTCGGCTTGTTTCGGTGCTGCATTCCTGTCTTTACACCCAACCAAATACGGTGAGGAACTGGTAAAGAAAATGAAGAAATCAGGCGCCAAAGCTTATTTGGTAAACACTGGTTGGAACGGAAGCGGCAAACGTATCTCCATCAAAGATACCAGAGGCATCATCGATGCTATCTTAGATGGTTCGATCGACAAGGCATCTTCAAAAACGATTCCTTACTTCAGCTTTGAAGTACCTACCGCATTACCGGGAGTAGATCCAAAAATCTTAGACCCACGCGACACCTATGCTGACGCAGCTCAATGGAACGAAAAGGCTGAAGATTTGGCTGGACGTTTCATTAAGAACTTCGCTAAATTTACAGGTACAGCTACCGGTAAAGCTTTAGTTGAAGCAGGCCCGAAATTGTAATTGGTATATCCAATAAACGTATAACACAAAAGCGTAGATTCTGTTTAGAGCAGAATTCTACGTTTTTTTTATGCAAAACAGTATAATTTTCCTTACGAAAATTAAATGTATATTAAAATATATTGTACCTTTATCCCGTTATAAAGTTATGATTGGGAAAAATAAAGGTGTTTAATGAAAGGAATTCTACTGATAATAAGCGTAATGCTCTTGTCTCTTGTTTCGTGTGGCAAGAATAATGTTTACCAAATTGAAGGGAAAATTGCCAATTTGGAGAACCTGGTTATCTATGCCGTTTTTGAATCGGAAGACAGGAATGTAGTGGATACCATTATCTGCTCCAAACCCGGGCAGTTCAAAATTCAACAAAGCGGTACAGACTTCCAGCAGGCAACGCTATACTTCGAGGGCCGCACTTCCTGGTTCACCGTATTTCTGGAACCGGGATTGAAAGTAACGGTTACCGGAGACATGCATTATCCTACCCAAATCATGGCAAAAGGAGGAAACCTGAATAACGAGATTTCCTCTATCCGCAAAAAAGCAGCGCCCCTGTTGAAGGAAGAAACAGACCTGTTTAACAACCTGAACACGACTTCCCCCTCAGATGCTAACGACCTCACTTCGCGAATGGCCAACGTGCGTCATCAACTAAATGAACAAGCGCTGGCCTATATTCAGGAACATCCCGACAAAACCGCATCAGCCGTCCTACTCAAAACGTTCTTTGCCAACCCCGACGATACACGTCGGTTAGACGAATTGCTGATTACGCTTGATCCTAAACTGAAAGATTTCTATGTGGTAAAGGAACTGGAGCAATACAGCATAAGGGCTAAACGCACGGCCTTAGGCGCCGAAGCTCCTAACTTCACGGTTAAAAACATTAACGGACATGTGGTCAGCCTCGATTCTTTTCCGCAAAAATACCTGCTGCTTACGTTTACAGCTCCCTGGTGCGATATGTGCCGTACAGACGATCTCTATCTCGATGAGATTCATCATACATATTCCAATAGCAAGATAGAACAACTTCTCGTTAGCCTCGACGACGATATGAAGGGCGTGAGAGAAGTATTGAAGAAAGACAGTATCAACTGGAATCTGGTGACAGACTCCGCCGGACAGGCCTCCATGCTGGTAGACTTATATAACGTAAGCGCCCTGCCTCGCTGCTACCTGATAGACGAGGAAGGAAAGATTATTCTTAAAACCGAAAACGGAATTGAAGTGAAACGAACACTTGAACGATTAATAAAATAACACACAGTATTCACCTTAAGCCTTACTTATGCTTGTTAAATCTTATGCTGCCGCTGTGCAGGGTATTTCAGCAACTATTGTAACGATTGAAGTAGATTGTACCAAAGGAGTACAATTCTTTCTGGTAGGACTTCCGGACGTAGCCGTCCGCGAAAGCCATGAACGCATTATCTCCGCACTTCGTAGCTGCGGATATAAGTTTCCCAGTTACCGCATTGTAATTAATATGGCGCCGGCAGACATTCGCAAGGAAGGCTCCTCGTACGACTTGCCTCTCGCTATCGGTATTATGGCCGGAGCCGAAGAATTAGACAGCTCGCATCTAAGCGAGTTTCTGATCATGGGCGAACTATCTCTCGATGGTAGCCTCTTGCCCATCAAAGGAGCGCTCCCCATAGCCCTTCAGGCACGTGAAGAAGGCTTTAAAGGCCTTATCCTCCCCCGGCAGAACGCCCGCGAAGCAGCCGTAGTAGGCGGAATCAATGTCTACGGCATGGACAACATTAAAGAAGTGATTGAGTTTATCAACGGTAAACTGCAGGTAGAACCTACGTATGTAGATACAGCAGCAGAGTTCTATGCTCGTCAGGAAACGTTTGAATTTGACTTTTCCGATGTACGCGGACAGGAAAACGTAAAGCGTGCACTCGAAGTAGCTGCTGCAGGTGGGCACAACCTGCTGATGGTAGGCCCTCCAGGTAGTGGTAAATCCATGCTGGCCAAACGCCTGCCTTCCATTCTGCCGCCCCTCACGCTAAAGGAATCATTAGAGACTACCAAGATACATTCCGTAGCCGGAAAAATGAATAAAGGCTCTGCACTCATGGCGCAGCGCCCTTTCCGTGCGCCACACCACACCATCTCTAATGTAGCCATGGTAGGAGGTGGCTCCTTTCCCCAGCCCGGTGAGATAAGCCTGGCTCATAACGGCGTCTTGTTTCTCGACGAACTGCCGGAATTCAATCGCAACGTACTGGAAGTAATGCGTCAGCCCTTGGAAGACCGGGAAATCACCATCTCACGCGCACGTTTCTCGGTAGACTACCCCGCCGGCTTTATGCTCGTCAGCTCCATGAATCCCTGCCCATGCGGGTATTACAATCATCCCGACCGCCCCTGCCTATGCCCTCCCGGCGCCGTGCAGAAGTATATGAACCGTATTTCAGGCCCCTTACTCGACCGTATTGACATACAGATTGAGATAGTACCCGTTCCCTTTGAAAAGATATCCGAACGTTCCCCTTCCGAACTTAGCGCCAAAGTCCGCGAGCGCGTCATCAAAGCCCGTGCCATACAAGAAGCCCGTTTTAAAGACACCGAAGGTATCTACTGCAATGCCCAGATGGCGCCCCAGCAACTCCATAAATATGTAACGCCCGACGCCGTCGGTATGGAGCGTCTCCGCACAGCCATGAACCGTCTCAACCTCTCCGCACGTGCTTACGACCGCATCCTCAAAGTCTCCCGCACCATAGCCGACCTCGAAGGCTCCGAACAAGTAGCATCACACCACCTCTCCGAAGCCATCAACTACCGCAACCTCGACCGCGAAAGCTGGGGGGAATAAAAACGCCTCCGGTGCCCCACCTTGTAAGTAGGGAACACCGGAGGCTTTAAAATTAATGATTACTGATCCTTTAAATTAGAATTAAGCAACAAGTCATGTTCAGGTATCGGGAAGAGATAGTGATTCTCAAAAGACTTCCTCTTTGAGTAAATAATTATTCGTTCCAAAGATTGGGGACAGCCTCGTGCCCTCTTGCCCTGTCGGGAGCTTGAGTTACAGGAGCCTGGTCACCGTTATGGATAGCGAATAAACGTTTAGCTGTTTCCATCATGGCCTCTACCTGGTACCTATAGGGACGGTCTGTCACGTCCACCAATCCGCAATTGTAGTTTTCGCCGTCATTGGAACGACCTGTCAAATCCTGGTCACACCATTGGAAGTAGGCAGTACCAATAAGACCGGGATGTGAATACGCTTTCTCGGTGTAATAACGGTAGGCAACGCCCCGCTCTTTTTCAGAATTTACTTGCCATAGTGATTGTGCCATTCCCCTATCTACTGTACCAAAGTGGTATTCGCCAATAATCATAGGCATATCCGTAATTTGCAGGGCACGATCCATCATCTCCTTGTTGGGGTAGAGCGCATAGCAGTTGAAGCTTAATACATCGAACGATTGTTTGCAAATCGTCAAAAGGGCTTCATCCAATTCGCCAATGTTGCCAAAGCGTATACCTAAATTCAGGTGATTGGGGTCGTATTTCTTCAACGTCGTCTTTACTGTTTGCAGGAACTGACTGAATGTTTGAAAGATAAACTCTTTCCTTTTATCAGGCGTATCACCGCTTGCCAAGAATTTCTGCAATTCCGTTTTGAGAGGGCGATCAGCGCCATCCAGAATAAGGCTGCAAAGACGAGCCTCTTGATCCAGCCAAGCGGGTTCATTTCCCACAAAATATCCTATAACCCAAGGATTGTCCTTGTATTGAACAACATAATCCTTGATGGACTTATCAATTTTGGATGCAAAGTCAGGAGCATAGACGTCGGACAAACCCATCAGACCACGTTCCATTGACAAATCACGCAACTGAAGCATAAAAGCTTTTTTATTTAATCCGTACACATCAGAACTCGACCAATTACAAATGGAATTAAGCCCCCATTTATCCATGCGCTTAATGATTAACTCATTCGCTTTTTCCTTATAATCTTCGCCGTGCCTGCGATACTGGTTCCATAAACCGAAGGAGGCTGTAGAACTGGAGCGCCCAACAGGTCGGGATATCTTCGCCATCAGATCATCGGGTGGCAGTTCCTTATACATATTCCTGCGCTTGTCAACCAATTTGGCATTACCTCCACCTCCCGGACTTACACAATCCACGCCTACCGAAAGGAACAGATAACCTTCGGGATCAACAAACCACCAACGCCCATCAACTTTTTCTATTTTGAAGAATCCGGTAGCTTTCACTTGCTTCTGAAGATAACCTCCAAATTCAGAGTAATTGTAATCAGCTGTCGACGCTTCTTCGCTATCTTCAGCCGCCCATTCACTTTGAAGTTGTTCAAGCGATTTAATCTTACCTTCCCAATCTCCCAGATTCCACTGTCCAAACTCGTCTACAGCAGGAATATCTCCCAGGTATATATCGCCGGGATCTTCTACAGAAAGGGCAATGGAGCGTATCTCAATTTCCGGGCTGCCAATAGGCACGCGCATACGGATACCGATTGAATCTACGCCATGCAGCGGCCCGCGTTGACCTCCCAGATTAATCCATCCTGTAATACGGGGCTGGTTGAAGGTGGCAGCCAAATCAATATTGGCGTCAGGCAATTCGCGGTAGAGCTTCAAAGGTATAGCCAGTTTGTTCCAACCGTTGGCTACATAACTCATCACGCGCAACTCATTATACCCGGTCTCCGTTGTAAACCCAACTTGAAAACGCTGGGAAGTTGTCGATTTAAATTCGAGTACAACATAATTATACTCGTCCCAATTGGCAGGAAGCCCGGGAGAGATATCCTGAATGGCAAACTTCTGTCCCGACATCTCTTTCGAGCTGTCGAATTTGATTTTGAAAGTCTTTTGAGGAGACTCGCATTGCACTGCCGACAAAACGAACAGCATAGCTAAAACTGTGAATAAAATGTTTTTCATTATACTAACTATTTATGAATGAATGAATTTAAAGTAACTGCATACAAAGACTTACGTGCTGTGACAAACAAGGTCTTATTATCATTCCCGCCTATCGCTAAAGAAGAAGGACGTTCCGGAAATTCAATCTTACGGATTAACTTTCCGCCTGTATTAAAGATGTACACATGGCCATCAATAACGTAAACATTACCGTCCTTGTCAGTTGTGGTTGCAAATTCACCTTGTTCAACAAAATGGCGAAGATTGGTCAACTTTCCATCTGCTGCAACATCCATCTTGACTGTTCTCTTGCCGTACTCATCGGCGGCATAGAAAGGTTTTCCGGGTATGGCTTCCGATATGGAGGATGAACGAGCCAAGTCGTAACATTCAGGTATAATCGTCACACCATCAGGGGCAACAAAGCAATCTTCGGGTACAAAAAGTGATACGACATCAAAGTCATTCGAATCGCGCCAACGATTGGCAGGATAAAGTGCTTTGGCAACTTGTTTTACCGACCCCATCTTCACCTTAGGAAGTAGTTGGATCGTCTCGTCAGGATTGTCAGGGTTGATGGAATAAACCCAAGTTGCAAAGCCTGAATTTCCCCATTTGCTAAAATCAGTACCGCCCGCGTCAGGTAGTACCGGCACCGTTTCCTGAACACCATCTATCATATAACCCGGTTGGGGATTGTATTTGAATATCACCAGAAGGTTGTCTTTCGTATCACAAGCCAAGGAAAGAGGGGGCCAAGGGTAATCGCCTATCATCGACATGGTCTTTTTCATAGCATCCCATTTGTAGATACGGCGCATCCGCTGGTCGCTGAAGTAAATGTTTCCTTTGCTGTCGCGAGTTATGCCTTCTGCAAATTCAAATCCCGTAGCCAGACGTTCTACCTTGCCGGTAGTCCATGTTAGCGGATTAACCCGTTTCTCATCTCCTTTTATCTTCAGATACGTAAACTCCCAGGGACGTATCTCGCGCTCGGTATTGATATCGTAAAGGGTTTGATCTATAGTGAATTTTTGCTGGGCAAAGTTATGCACATTGAAGAATTCTATATTCTCGCAATTCCATGTACGAACAGCATAAGGGAAGGGAGTAGCAAGTCGTATGACACGAAACAAATAGAGATTGGCAAAAAGCATATTCCTGCAATCCTGCAACTCCAGTTCCTGGCAATCTTCTCCTTCGCGTGTCTCTATTTCAAACTGAAGCGCATAAACTTTCCAGTTCGACACATTCTTAAAACGCGCCTCGTTCCTTACATGATGCTCTACCGACATGGCATATATTTTACCCGCAGTAGACGTGTTGTTCACATACATGCCATTCGCGCTATACGAATTGGCAGTCCATATATCCTTGAACACGCCTCCGCCTCCATCCGATATCCATAAGCTCCAATATTGATTATCCCAAGCTTTATCCATAGCTATATTATAGACAGGGTCCGCGGGCGTGCTGATTTGTGGAGCCTGAGGAGTTCCACTCTGTCTTGAAACAATGGGGCCGCGAGCCATCGTGCCGTGTCCTCCAATGAACTTTACATCATTCATATAGGAGTCCTTTCCGGCCATCCATTTGCAGGCAACAGCCCTGTAATTGTAGGCTCCGGTATTAAGTCCGATGCCGTTCACGATGTTCTTTCCTCCTTTTGGCGTTTGTAATAGGGCTTGGGGTGCACCGAAACCACTAAAAGCAGGTGTGCTTTCTTTCAAAACGAGCTGGGTGGAAATGGGGTTAAGACCTATCAGGTTGGTATTTTCACCCAAGGTCAGAGTCTCCGTTATTACATAATCACCTTGGGGTACATAGATAGTCTGATGCTTACTGATAGCATCCTTGAATGCTTGTGTATCATCGCTGATCCCATCGCCCCTGGCTCCTAATTCCCGTACATTCACCCACGAACTCATGGCAGGTAAAGCCGGTATATCATTATCAGATAAAGCAGGCAAGGTCATCAACGCTTCCATATCGACAAACGTTTTCATCTCAGGTTCGGCAACCATGTCGCTCATGTACACACCGTGAAGAAAGGTTTTTACCCGGTAGTTGGTAGTACCTTTTCCGGGGGTTTGTGTATTGCTTTTTCGATACTTCACCAAGACCGGCACATTCCTGCATACCACATTGCGCAAAGTCAGCTGATTGGTCTCATTATTTTCATTGCTTACCACAATGCCGGCCAGCCCCACACCTTCAAACACACAATCTTCCATGTATATCTTATCGGAATAAGCTGGTTCAATATCTATAACTACAGGGACATTTTTCGCAGAGAGACGAACAATCGTCAAGCCGGCTTCGCGGGTACGAATCGCGGCTTGACGTTGTCCTTCAAAAAACGTATTAACCATCATCATTTGCCATCCCGGGGAGGTTTTTGTAGTATAGATGCCATATTCGCCTCCAAAAAAGCGGACATTTTCCATCTCATTTCCGACATCGAACAAGCCTGCCTTACCGTTCCCGATTTGAATATCCACATTTGACACAAAACTATGCTGGGCAAAGTGTGTGCGAAGCGCAACGGCATGTGGATTCCCGTCTTCTATCTTCAGGTTTATATTGGTGATAGCACTGTAAAACGTTCCCGCACCGGCATCACGTACCGGCTGACTGGGTTCCGTAATAGCACCGGTAAACCAAAACATATAATTGGCTTTCCCTTTATCACTCTCAACTGCTTGCTGATAACCCGGTGAGTTTTTGCCAAGCAAGATAAGCGGGCGCTCCTTGCCGTATCCTATCAATCGCACGGCTTGAGGAATATAAATCGTTTTGCTTATCTTATACACACCTTCAGGTATGAAAACAATACCGAAATTGTATTGACGTTTCACCTGGTTGACAGCATCCTGCAAGGCATCGCTCACATCCGTTTTACCATCTGCCTTGATATTGAAATTATCCGAAGTGAAGAAAATGGCTTCGGGATCGTTCACTTTCTGCAAATAAACCGATTGACCTTTGGATATTGTTACACCGGCTACAGGCAGGCAACTGAAGCAAAAGATGGCAATAATAAATGACTTTAATTCTTTCATAACTGTATATCTAATGTTTACTGTAAACCATCCAACATGGCCTTACTCCATACATGACCCGGATTAATCTTTAGGGCTTCCTTAAATTCGGTCTCAGCCTTTGCATAATCTTTTTGTATGTCTTTATAAGCCATTCCTAAATTACGTTGTGTAATGTAGAACTTCGGATTCAGGTCACGTGATTTCTCCCATAATCCAATGGCCACTTCAGGCTGATGCTCGTAGAGCAAGTTGCCCAGATAATATGGAGCCATAGCGTCCGTAGGATTCATCTTCATAGCACTTTGCAAGATAACCACCTCTTCGGAGCGGAAGGGGAAGCAATATTCGTGAGGCATTGTACTTGCCTTTTGATAGTAGCTCAAGGCCTTGTCATTGTTACCCAACTGCTCATTATAGTAACCCAGATAGTAATACAGCATGGGATAGGTCTCACCTTTCAATTCTAAACGCGAGAGCATATCAAGGGCTTCCTGATAGAATCCGCCATGAGCATATTCGGTACTAACCTCCAGATAGGGATGAATAGCATCACGCATCACGCGAGTCAGTTCCGTAAGATCGGCCTTTGCCTCATTTGTACGTCCCAATTGTGTATCCAAAATATAAAGCTCGTTCAAGGCCAGATGGCTGATGATATGTGTCTTCAACGTTTCCTGTACAAGTTGCCTTGCTGCTTCCGGATTACCCATTTTCCTCAACACAACAGCTTTCAGATTCAAGGCGAGGGCATTATCCGAATTGGTCAAAAGAGACCTGTTCACATGGTCTAGAGCTACGGCAAAGTCTCCTCGCTCGCAGTCAATCTCTGCCAGTTGATAATAGGAAGCGGTATGCCATGCATGCGTCCATGATGCCTGATAGAGATAGTCGTAAGCCTCTGCCGTTTGGCCCAGCGCTCTAAGGGTTATGCCTAAATAATACAAACCTTCACCATCTTTGGGGCGGGTATAGTTACCGGTGATACGTTTCACGGCAGTCCGCAGATACTTTCCGGCAGATACCCAATCGTGATTTTCGATAGCAAGAATACCCAGTTGTGTGTTTGTGCGATAATCCCCAGGGTCGCGCTTCAACGCTTCCTGATAGTACGGCATCGGATCTTGGGAACTATAAAACTGGTTTAAGCGAAGTCCGGTAAGAAAGAGTTCTTCTACCGACTTTATGTCTGCCGGTTTGGGGAATGCCTTCAGGGGTTCAGGCTTATCGTATTTAGGAGGATGATGTTCCAAGGGGCGGTAATTCAAAATGATCTTTGAATTAGCATCCAGCAAGGAAATTTCTAAATCATCTTCCTTTACACCTTGTGGAAGTTGGGTTATCATCTTTTGAGGTTCAGCAGGGCTAATATTGAAAGCCTTCGTGAAGACTTCTTTCCCATTGACAAGCACTACAGCCTTTACATTCTTGAGTGGAGAGGTTGTATTCATCCTCAAATCCAGGGATTGACCTTCAAGTGTGTAGTTCAATGCACCCTGGCAATTGGCATACTTTATGCCGCCCAATTCCCTGATAGGGAACCAAAGCATGGTGCCCGATTTAGTCTCATAGGGCTGCATCCAACTGTAGTCAGGCTGGTTATCCGTATAGAATCCGGCCATCATCTCAATGTAGCGACCATCATTATCCGTAAGACCCTCATTTGTTTTCAGGCCGTTGGCGTTGTTTCCATCCGCCCAATATTTCATACCCGGCGAAACGTAATGATTGCCAATCCAGGCAGTCCCTGCTTTCAGGTTATGATCATATCCTCCGAAATAATCCTCCCTCGGATCCCAAGAAAAGAAAGAGGAGGGAACATGGGTATGCTTCCACCAACTGACATCCATGCCCGTAAAGTTATAGTTATTGAACCAACTGTCGGCAATAGGCCAAGTTGTCATATCCCTCTTACCATGGAAAGTCACATACTGAACGGAGGGCGGGAAGATAACCTGATAGGCTGAATCTGCATGGACAGCAGGATTTGCCCAGAAAAGGAAGGGGTTGGACACTTGTGTCCGGTTATAAGGATGAATAGACATCTCTATAACGGAAGAATTAGGATATACGGTATACCCCACCAATACATTTACCCGCATCAGGCGGTCGGTGGTATTAATCCAAACCGTCTTGCTGCCGTCAGCGCCTTCCGTTATTTTATAGTCCATGGGTTCTACCGTATGCGGGCCATGGTGATGGGGATAGCCCCAGGCGAGGCTTCCTGAAATCCAGTTACCCACCATACCAATCAGCGACGGTTTCACCACATGATTATGATATAGCCAGTTGTAGCCATTCGTTTTATCGTTGGCATAATAGATACGTCCACCCAAATCGGGCATGATTGCCAGGTCAATATACTCATTTTCTATATGTATAGCACGGTAATCTTGGTTCTGAAGGTTTGTAGTCAGTCCATCATCGTAAGGATACGGATAGATACGGCGTTGTACGCCCTGGTGGCTTCTTCCTTCATAAAAGCGAGGCATCGGATTAGCCGGTTCGAGTTGATAGGTTGGAATAGTCATCGTTTCTTCTTGCAGTTTAACTTGAGCAACTGCATCCGGCGACAGCCACCCGCTCAATAGGCAAAGCAACACCCCCATAACGAGTGTGCGAGTTGTCTTTTTCGATATAAAAATCATTTTATTTCTCATGAACTTAGACATATTAGTTAGTGAATGATAGAACGCAAATAAAAAAAATTGTATGGAACCAAAAGGAGTTGAAGTTTTTTTATTATCTCCTTGTAACAAAGATTTTTTTCTGTATATTTGTGAAGTTTAAAAATTAATACAGTTGATTTACAAAATTGCGTTAATTTGTGCCGGTGAGTGGTTGCAACACTTATCGGCATTTTCTTATAACGACTTTTACTTATTTGATATTTCCATAGGCAAAAAACTTTTATTTAAGGGTAACACATAACAACTCGGCTTATTTTTCAATATAGATAATCTGGTTCTCGTCGTCTCTGACATACTTGAACCGTATGTCTTTCTGCAATACCCGCAGGGCGTAATCTATTCCGTCGGTATGTCTGAACTTACCTGTATAAGAGTTGTTGGAAACAAATTGGTTTTTCAATCTGATATTCACTCCGTAGTATTTTTCAAACGCTTTCATCATGTTCATAAAGGATTCGTTTCGAAAACAAATCAGTCCTTCAATCCATCGGTAAGGGGTATAATCGTCTACCTGCTCCACTAAAAGTTTTCCGTCTCGCCATATTGTTTTTTTATCGGGCGTTAACATCACGGCTTCTTCAATGGGGCTATTGTCTGCTTGCACACGCACGCTACCTTGTATCAGGGTCGTTTCAAATTCATCTTTCGAAGCATAGGCCTCCACATCGAAGGTGGTACCCAAAGCTTCTACCGTTCCTTTCGAGGTATGCACAACAAAAGGGCGCGTCATATCTTTGGCTACCTCAAAGTAGGCTTCACCATCCAAGGTTAGTGTCCGTTCTTTGTGGTTGAAAGAAACAGGATATGTAAGGGTAGTACGTGCATTGAGCCATACTCTCGTGCCATCCGGCAAAGAGAGGCTTACCCGCTGACCGGCCGGAACGCTGATTGTTTGCATTGCCATCGCCTCATCAACAGACAGGAAGTGATAATAGGCATAGCTACCCGTTAATACAACGAGTACTACAGCCGCTACTTTTAGTAATTCTTTTAGGAGGGAGAATGTGCGATTCTTTTTTTCTATATAGGGTTCAGTTGGTCTTGAAACAAGCATGGTTGTATCGTAAAATTTCCTCTCTGTCATAAGCATACACTTATTCTCGTCAGAAATTTCCAACCACTGCCTGATGTGTTTCTCTTCTTCTAAAGATGTATCTCCTTCAAAAAATCGGTATAATAATTCTTTCTCCATATAGTTAAAGCAGTTCAGAAGGATACATCCCTAACGAGAAACATCATTTTTTATCCAAAGTAGTCTAAAAAAGAATATCCGCTTATAGCGGATATTCTTCAAATGCGTAGAGAACTGTAGACAGATACCTTTCGCCCGTATCGGGGAGTAATGTAACAATCAATTTGCCTTCATTTTCGGGCAATTTGGCTAATTCGGAGGCTACATAAGCAGCAGCTCCTGATGAAATACCTATTAATAAACCTTCTGATTGAGCCAATTCGCGGCTGGTACGGATGGCATCGTCATTGGTTACCTGAATAATTTTGTCGACTACACTGCCATCGTACGTTTTGGGAACGAAGCCTGCACCTATACCTTGAATTTTATGCGGGCCTGACTTTCCGCCTGAAAGAACAGGTGAGTCTGCCGGTTCAACAGCAATAATCTGTACCTTAGGATTCAGTTTTTTCAACACTTCTCCCACTCCACTAACTGTACCTCCTGTACCAACGCCACTTACAAAGATGTCAATTTTACCATCTGTGTCTTCCCAAATTTCCTTAGCGGTTGTCTGTCTGTGGATGGCAGGGTTGGCCGGATTCTCAAATTGTTGAAGAATAACGGAACCGGGAGTTTCTTTCTGCAATTGCTCTGCACGAGCAACAGCGCCCTTCATGCCCTCGCTTCCCGGAGTCAGCACTAAGTTTGCACCTAAGGCTTTGAGCAAGTTACGACGTTCCAAACTCATCGTTTCGGGCATTGTAAGAATGAGCTTATAGCCCTTTGAAGCAGATACAAATGCCAAGCCTACACCAGTGTTGCCGCTGGTAGGTTCAATAATAGTAGATCCGGGTTTCAACAAACCTTTTTCTTCTGCATTCGTAATCATAGATAAAGCGATACGGTCTTTTACACTACCTGCCGGATTAAAGTATTCCAATTTCCCGACTACACGAGCCTTCAGACCTTTTTTCTTGCCGTAATTAGTCAACTCGAGGAGGGGAGTATTCCCAATTAAGTCCGTCAGTTGCTTTGCAATTTTTCCCATGGTAAAATTATTTATAAATAGTTATTGTTAATGTTACAAAGATACAACTGTACAAATTAAAGTAAAATACCCTTTATATGGTATTTTTGAGTAATACAAAAAAACGTTGAATTTCTTGTTGTTGTTAAATCAGCTGTTCTTTTACGGCTATTCTCACCAACGAGGCTGTATTGTGGGCGCCGAGTTTATAAAGGAGGTTTCTGCGATAGCTGCTGATGGTTTCTACACTGAAGAACATCTTTCGGGCTATTTCGGCGCTGGTTAGGCCTTCGCATATCAGACGCAGCAATTCACGTTCTTTGGGAGTAAGCGAAACGTTACCTCCCTCTTGCATTCTCAATAAATGGCTTATTTCTTCTTGAGTAACGGGCAAAGTTCCATTCCATTTCCATCGGGCAGAAATATATCAAGCAGCATCACGTCTGCAATAGGATATGTGGCCAGCATCTCCCAACATTCATTTACGCTATGGGCAGTATTGGAAACTTGAGCAAATCCTGATTCGTTAATGACCCGACTCAATCCCTCAACAAACATTTTGTGGTCGTCCACGATCTGTATCTGTACCATATAAAGAGAATTTTACAGTTTATTAAGTAACTGTTTAAATTTTATAATTTGATTCTATTAAGCATGAGTTTAATCATAGCCAACTGAATCATTGCTTGACTTGTTTCCGTGTAATACTCAAAATCCTTGCTCAGTCTTCTGTAGGATTCAAACCAAGCAAAAGTTCTTTCTACTACCCATCTTTGCGGGATAACCTGAAATTTAGGAGAATCATCCTTCATTAAAACAATCTCAAGTACCTGACGATATTACTTCATTTTTGCAGTCTTTGTCCGAGCCATATTCAAATATAGCAGATAATCAGGGCAAACGCATTTAAAAATTCGCATTTTCTTAAAAATCCCTTATATAAACTTTTTGCAGATATTGGGTCTTTTTCTTCGTTTGACAAGTGTCGGACACTGTCGAATAGCTGTCCGACACTAGCTCGGCACAAGCCAATAATGGGGCAATGTTTTTTTTCGTTTGTCAACTAATTATTGTTAAATAGGCTATGTGTTGTCAGAAAAAAGGGCGTTTTTGTGTTACGAGAAATTCGGAGTTTCGACGAAATCGGCCAAAGTTAACGGATATGTAAAGCCCTTGTCGGTATTTAGGAAAAATATTTTGAAAAGACGGCTTCTTTTGGGGAAATCATTTAGATGATTGCCGGACGTCATCAGCATGATTTGGAAATTTCATGCAGATCATTTTTAAAATCATCTAAATGATTTTCCAAAGAGATGAGGATGAATTGTGAATGACATTTAATATTAGCTATTATTTGGTTAATATTAAGATTTGTTAGGATTTGAAATGCCCTTAAATCCCTTGAGCACCTGAATGACGTTATGGCAGACATTGAAAGGAAAATGCAAATAGTAGAGCATCATTCCCGCTCTCTACTTTCAATTTTCAATTTTCAACTCATCATTACTGTCTTTTTGTATTTGCCAAACCCGCAAATCCTTGCGTTTTTCGTGTTAAAAGCCAAAAATCGCCTCAAATATCGAAGAAAAAAAAGACCATTTTTTGACATTCTGCTATTTTTGACTATTTGCTACCTTGTGGAAAATCCTACGCAAATTGACCCACTTTCTCCGATTCAAATTGCCCCACCTCTCCGATTCAAATTGCCCCGGTTCAAAACAGGATAAATAAAATTTTGTTTTTGGATGATTTTTTCATCTTTTTTGTTGAGAGAAGATCGGATTTTCATTCTCTCAATTATTAATGGCAAATATTAAAATTACGATGAACAAAATCAAATTAATTATTCGGCTTCATGGGCAGGGACATGGTTCACGAAGCATTGGCAGCAAGGTATACTTAGCAAGAAACATTGTGAAAAAGTATTTGGACATATTCGATTCATCGGGGATGGATTATGATACATTTTTCAAGTTAAGTGATAGTGAAGTGGCAAAAATGTTCCTGGTTTCAGAAGGGCTTTATGCTAAATCCGGTCGGTTAG
>BNTS01000061.1 GCA_025996775.1 Bacteroidia bacterium
CCAGTTTAGATATCCTTAATGTAGGAAACATGCTTAACTCTGCCTGGGGTATCTACAAACAGAGCGGCTTAGCCAATTACGATAACATTCGTCCACTTCGCTTTTACGGAGTAACCGACGACAAGCGCCCCATCTATCAGGTATATGCCAACAACACCGAAGACTTCCAAAAGAAGTCCGCATGGGTAGGCGATCTGTCTACCAGCAGCACTCTGTCTACCAACAGCACCTGGAGCATGCTCCTTGGCCTGAAAGTAAACTTCTGATAATCCCTCCCTTTGGGAATCATATAAAAACCCCGGTGAACCTTCTTCACCGGGGGTTTTATTGTCCCTCCACGAGGTAGAGCAACGCAGTAGGCTTTTCGATGCTTACGCCCCTTACTTGTTCCTAAATATCAGTGGCTGCAAAGATGGACATAATTCTTTTGAAACCAAATCATTGAGGGAATATCTCTTGGAGGATGATGTTGGTGGCGCCAGCGTGAGACTGGACGAAATGGGCGGCAGACTTGGAGGCGGACTTCAGGAGGTTGTGATAGGATATGAAATCGTTCATCCGGGAGGCGAAGGTGGAGGCGTCGGTGATGGGGAAGCCACCGCCGGCAGCAATCAGGTCTTTGGCTTCTTTGAACTTGTGGTAGTTAGGACCGAAGAGGACGGGGATACCGTAGACGGCAGCCTCGAGGGTGTTATGTATACCTTTCCCGAAGCCTCCGCCAATGTAGGCAATGTTGCCATAGCGGTAGATGGATGACAGGAGGCCAAAGCTATCTACAATAAGGCAATCTTTCCGGGCTGCAACCGATTCTGTGGCTTCAGACAGACTGATGGATGGACGCTTCAGGAGGGAATGGATGTCCAGCAGATGACTGCGATCTATCTCATGGGGGGCAATGATAAGCTTTATCCCGGGATGTTCGTTGAAGTAATTGATAAAGATTTCTTCATCGGGAGGCCAGGAACTTCCGGCAATCAGCGTAAGTTGTCCCTTCTCTTTATTATCCTTCACAAAGGCTTCGATTAGGGAGATATGGCGGGCTTGTTTCTGCACGTCGAGCACACGGTCGAAGCGGGTATCACCTGCTACGGTTGTATTCGTTATTCCATACTTTGCAAGGAGTTTTGCTGAGTTGCCGTCTTGCACGAACAGGTGGTTGAAGCAAAGAAGCGTTTTTAAGTAAAACCGTCCGTACCATTTGAAGAACAATTGGTCGCGACGGAAAATAGCGGAGATGCAATAGGTAGGAATATTGCGTCTACGGAGTTCAGTGAGGTAATTACCCCAGAACTCATACTTGATGAAGATGGCGATGGCAGGATTGGCTAAGTTGAGAAACTTCCTTACTTTGTAAGGTGTATCGAAAGGAAGGTAGCAAATCACATCTGCCAGTGCATAGTTCTTCCTCACCTCATAGCCTGAGGGCGAGAAGAAGGTAAGAAGTATCTTATATTGGGGATAGTCGGCTTTGATCTTTTCTATCATGGGGCGTCCCTGCTCAAACTCGCCAAGGGAGGCAGCATGGAACCAAATGTATTGGGCATCCCGGTCTATCTTATCACGCAAGACACCATTCGTCTTCCACTGGCCAAAGCGCATCATCCTTGCTTTCCGATGGAAAAGCGACAATGCTTCTACGCCAAATGCATATAAATGAATAGCCAGTGTATAGAATAGATTCATGTTAATGGGACTAAATAAAAACATACGGGCGACTCACTGCATAGCAGAGAGCCGCCCGTATTATTTGGTGAAATATTATTCCATATTCAGGGTTACACGCTTGAAGCCAATAACGGTGAGTTCCGGATCTTGCTTTCTCAGGTATTGATCGATAGTCAGTTTTGGATCTTTCACAAATTCCTGATTCAACAAGGTGCTATCTTTGTAGAACTTCGTCAAGGCACCTTCAGCGATGCGATCGATAAGGTTTTCGGGCTTTCCTTGCTCGCGAGCCTTGTCACGTGCAATCTCCAGCTCCGTGTCGATCGCCTTTTGCGGAACTTCTTCCGGACGAACGGCAACAGGGTTCATAGCGGCTACTTGCATAGCTACGTCACGAGCCACCTGATTATCTACATAATTTTGCGGAAGGTTGAAACCAACGATGGTTGCCAACTTATTTCCCGGGTGGATATATTGAACGGTAGCAGGTGTTGCAAGGAATTCATAGTAACCAACTTCCATCTTTTCACCTGTTACACCGATGCGATCGGTAACATGATCCTGAACCGTGCGTCCGTCCGGCAACGGGGTAGCTTTCAGTTCTTCTATTGTGGCAGGTCTTTCAATGAGAGCCACGTCGAGTATCTCGCGTGTCAAAGCGATGAACTGTTCGCCTTTAGCCACGAAGTCTGTTTCACACTTCAAAGCTACGATAGCAGCAAATTCACCATTTGTTCCGGCCAATACACAACCTTCGGAAGCTTCGCGATCCGAACGTTTAGCGGCTACAGCCTGTCCTTTTTTACGAATAATTTCCATTGCTTTATCGAAGTCGTTGTCGGCTTCTTGCAAAGCATTCTTACAATCCATCATACCCGCTCCGCTCATTTTGCGCAGATGGGAGATATCAGCCATTGTAACTGCCATATTCTCTTTTCCTTTCTATTAATGATTAATCTTCAATTTCAATATCTTTTGCAACACGATGGATAACAGAAGCATTCAGAGCTTCGTCGTCTTCCTTCTTGGTACGTTCTTTCTTCACGCCCGACCTGGCTTTACGTTCTCTTTTGGGAGGCGTATCCTCAGAAGCTTCACCTGAGTCAATCTTCTCGGCCTTGCGTTCCTGCAGCCCTTCATTAATAGCTTCGCAAACAGCGCCCACGATCGCATCTACCGATTTGGTAGCATCGTCATTGGCAGGGATTACAAAATCGATATTGGTAGGATCTGAGTTCGTGTCTACCATACCGAATACGGGGATACCCAGACGGTTAGCTTCGCGAACGGCGATATGTTCTTTCATCACGTCCACAACGAACAAGGCAGAAGGCAGACGAGTAAGGTCCACAATAGAACCCAGCATCTTCTCCAACTTGGCACGTTGGCGTGTGATTTGAAGTTTTTCTCTTTTCGACAGATTATCAAATGTACCGTCTTTTGTCATTTTATCGATTGTAGTCATCTTTTTGATGGCTTTACGTATCGTCGGGAAATTGGTAAGCATACCACCCGGCCAGCGTTCGATAACGTAAGGCATGCCTACGGCGATAGCCTTGTCTGCAACAATTTGTTTAGCTTGTTTTTTGGTAGCTACGAAAAGGATTTTCTTGCCAGACTTGGCAAGGTTTTTCATCACTTCAGCAGCTTCGTCGACTTTAGCAACTGTTTTATGTAAATCAATGATGTGAATACCATTGCGCTCCATGAAAATATACGGAGCCATAGCGGGGTTCCACTTTCTTTTTAAGTGTCCGAAGTGAACGCCGGCTTCTAATAACTGATCAAAATTAACTCTTGACATTGTTTGTTTTTCTTTTTTTAATCGTTTACATTCTGTTTTACCATTCAATCACCAGGTAGTCCTCCCACATATCTGCATGTAAAAGAAATCCTGAAGATTTAGATACTAAACGCTTCTTTGTACTTGCAAGAAACTCACTAAGTAACACATTAACGTTTGCTGAACTGGAATCTCTTGCGAGCCTTTGGACGACCTGGTTTCTTACGTTCCACAGCACGCGGATCGCGCGTTACAAAACCTTCTGCTCTCAAGGCCGGTTTGTCTTCCGGGTTGATCTTAATCAAGGCGCGTGCAATAGCCAAACGAGCTGCTTCGGATTGTCCCTTAAAGCCGCCACCGTTCAGGTTGATACGGATATCATATTGCTCTGCCACATTCAGTTTGGTAAGCGGTTGCTTCACGATAAACTGAAGGATTGAAGAAGGAAAGTAATGGTCGAGGTCGCGTTTGTTGATGGTAATCTTACCTGTTCCTTCGTTTACGTAAACGCGAGCTACTGCTGCTTTACGTCTTCCTATTGCATTTATTACTTCCATACTTATTATTTAAGTGCGTTAATATCAATGAACTTAGGTTGTTGAGCCTCATGTTTGTGCTCAGTTCCTGCATACACATATAAGTTGCCAAGCAACTTAGCTCCCAAACGATTTTTAGGTAACATACCTTTTACAACTTTGCGGAACAGACGGTCATCACCTTTGGCTTTTAGATCGGCCGGCGTATAAGCTTTCTGTCCACCGGGATAACCGGTAAATCTCAAATAAATACGGTCGTTCCACTTATTTCCTGTCAGAACGACTTTGTCTGCATTGATGATAATCACATTATCACCACAATCAACGTGCGGCGTAAAACTGGGTTTGTATTTGCCACGCAAAAGCTTCGCAACTTTTGCGCCAATACGACCCAAAGACTGTCCGGTTGCGTCTACCACAACCCATTCTTTCTTTACAGTTGCTTTGTTTGCAGAAATGGTCTTAAAACTTAAAGTATCCACTTGCTTAATAATTAATTTAATTTATAACTCAAAAAACAAGTTCTCAGCAACATTCTTGCGACGGACACAAGACACAACAACATGCTAAAAACTAAACTCTTAGTAAATTTGGATAATAATCGGCTTGCAAAGGTAGGCCTTTTCCTGAAAATAACAAACTTTTTACCCAAAGAAATTATCCAAATACATTATTTGAGGCCACGGTTGTGCAGGAGGGGATCGGTGCCGGGTTCACGCCCACGGAAGTTTTTGTACATGTCCATGGCGTCGTCGATACCGCCGGGGGTGAGTACGTATTTGCGGAACTTGGCGGCTACTTCCCTGTTGAAGATGTCGCCTGTTTCTTTGAAGGCTTCGAAGCCATCCGCATCCAGCATCTCAGACCATAGATAGCTATAGTAGCCGGCTGTATAGCCGCCACCCATGGTATGCGCAAAGTAGGTGGAGCGATAGCGGGGAGGTATCTGCGAAGGCAGACCGCGTTTGCCCAAGGTGTTGGCCTCGAAATTCACGACGTCGAGGTTGAGCTGTTCCTTGTTGACAGGCAGATCCTTCAGTACATGATAGTCCATGTCTAAGTAAGAAGCAGCCACATACTCGGTCGTGGCAAATCCCTGTCCGTACTTTCCGGCCTTGTCTAATTTCTCTATCAATTCGGTCGGGATTATTTCGCCCGTTTTATAATGTTTGGCATATACCTTTAATACTTCAGGTTCCATTACCCAGTGCTCCATGATTTGAGAGGGAAGCTCTACAAAGTCGGTGGGCACTTCTGATACTCCTGCATAATGCACATCGTGGAAGAGGGCATGCAGACCATGACCGAATTCATGGAACAAGGTTTCCGCCTCGTCCACACTCAGCAGGGCCGGTTCTCCCGGAGCCGGAGGCGTGAAGTTGCACACAATGGTAACAACCGGAGCTACACGTTTGCCGTTTTCATACGACTGATCGCGGTAGCCACCACACCAGGCGCCTCCGTTTTTGCTGGCACGTGGGAAGAAGTCCATATAGAGAACGCCCAGAAGAGAGCCGTCTTTATCTTTACATTCAAAAGCTTGTGCTTCGGGATGTGGCAGGGGAATGTTTTTAATAGGCGTGAAGGTGATGCCATAGAGATGGTTGGCTACATAGAAAGCGCCGTCGCGTACGTTGCCAAGTTCAAGGTAAGGACGTACCTGATTCTCATCTATATCGAACTTTGTTTTTTTAGCTTTCTCGAAGTAGTAGCGCCAATCCCATCCTTCGGCTGTGAAACTGCTACCTTCCTTTTTTATCTCAGCATTGATATCGTCCAGTTCCTTGCTGGTTGCTTTGAGGGCTGGAGCCCATACTTCATCCAATAAAGCGTACACCTTATTTTCGTTTTTCGCCATACGTTCTTCCAACACAAAGGCGGCATAGTCTTCGTATCCCATCAGTTTAGCCTTTTCGAGGCGAAGGGTGACGAGTTGCTTTACGATCTCTTTGTTATCGTTTTCATTATTATTATTGCCACGCATGATGTAGCCTTTGAAAATCTTTTCGCGCAAGTCCCGCTTGTCTGAGTTTTGCAAGAAAGGCATGATGCTGGGATTCTTCAGCGTGAAAAGCCATTTGCCATCCAAGCCTGCGTTCTTTGCGTCTTCGGAAGCATTGGCAATTTGCGCTTCCGTAAGCCCTGAGAGGTCGGCTTCATTGTCTATGATCAGTTGGAATGCATTCGTTTCCTTCAGCATATTTTGGCTGAAGGTAAGTTGCAGCAGCGACAATTGGCTGTTCAGGTCACTCAGCTTGGCCTGGTCGTCAGCGCTCAGATTGGCACCTCCGCGAACAAAGCCTTTGTAGGTTTCCTCCACCAATTTAGTCTGCTCTTTGTCCAGATTCAAGCCGGCACGTTTCTCGTACACGGTTTTTACACGGGCAAACAGCGCGGGATTCATGGCTATTTTATCACTGTATTCAGACAATACGGGCGATAATTCCATGGCCAGTGCATCCATTTCGTCATTCGTATTCGCACCCATCTCGGCAGAGAAGGTTGTCAGCACCTTCGTAAGCAGCCTGCCTGCTTGGTCAAAGGCTACGATGGTGTTCTCGAACGTAGGCTCCTCCGTTTGCGTAACGATGGCCTCTACATCCCTATTCCCCTCCTTAACTCCTTGCAGAAAGGCAGGTTTGTAATGTTCAATCTTTATCTTATCAAAGGGAGGAACGCCGAACGGAGTGGAGTACTCCGACAGAAACGGATTGTCTCCGTTTCCGCCGTCGGCCTTCTTCTCCGAAGAATTGCAAGCGCTTACCAACACCGCTGCTAATCCAATTGCCATAATATCTTTTTTCATTTTCTATATTCGTTATTGGTACGAATTACAACAGGCCTCTGTTTTTTAGGAGGGGGGTTGTATTGGGTTCCTTGCCGCGGAAATTCTTGTACATGTCCATGGCGTCGTCTATGCCGCCGGGGGTGAGCACGTATTTGCGGAACTTGGAGGCTACTTCCCGGTTGAAGATGTCGCCCGTTTCCTTGAAGGCTTCAAAGCCGTCCGCATCAAGCACTTCCGACCATATATAGCTGTAGTAACCGGCCGTATAGCCACCACCCATGGTATGACTAAAGTAGGTAGAGCGGTAGCGGGGAGGTATCTGCGAGGGCAGACCACGTTTGCTCAAGGTATTTGCCTCGAAATTCACGACGTCGAGGTTGAGCTGTTCCTTGTTGGCAGGTAAGTCCTTCAGCACATGATAGTCCATGTCTAAATACGAAGCAGCCAAATACTCGGTCGTGGCAAATCCCTGTCCGTACTTTCCGGCCTTGTCTAATTTTTCTATCAAGGTAGCAGGGATTACTTCGCCCGTCTGATAATGCTTGGCATAAACCTTTAATACTTCAGGTTCCAATACCCAATGCTCCATGATTTGAGAAGGAAGTTCTACGAAGTCGCGGGGAACACTGCTAACACCGTCATAATGTACATCGCGGAACAAAGAATGTAGTCCGTGACCAAATTCATGGAACAGAGTTTCAGCTTCGTCCACGCTCAAAAGAGCAGGTTCACCCTCAGCAGGAGGTGTAAAGTTGCAAACAATCGTAACGACCGGAGCTACACGCTTGCCGTCTTTGTAGGTTTGTCCACGATAGCCGCCACACCAAGCTCCTCCGTTTTTGCTGGCACGTGGGAAGAAGTCCATATAAAGAACGCCCAGATGCGTACCATCATTATCCTTACATTCGAAAGCCTGAGCATCGGGATGTGGCAGAGGGATATTTTTAATCGGTGTGAAGGTAATGCCATACAATCGATTGGCCACATAGAAAGCGCCGTCGCGAACATGTCCCAGTTCAAGGTAAGGACGTATCTGGCTCTCGTCTAAGTCAAATTTCGCCTTTTTAGCCTTCTCAAAATAGTAACGCCAATCCCATCCTTCAGCCGTAAAGGTATTGCCTTCTTTCTTTATCTCACTCGTGATGTCGGTAAGTTCCTGGCCGGTTACTTTAAGAGCCGGCGTCCATATTTCATCCAGCAGGGCATATACGTTTTGTTCGTTCTTTGCCATTCTGTCTTCCAGCGCAAAGGCGGCATAGTCTTCGTATCCCATCAGTTTAGCCTTTTCGAGGCGAAGGGTTACGAGTTGCTTTACAACGTCCTTGCTATCATTTTCATTATTATTGTTGCCACGCATCAGATAACCTTTCAAAATCTTTTCGCGCAGTTCCCTTTTGTCGGAGTATTGCAAGAAAGGCATGATGCTGGGGTTTTTCAGTGTAAAGAGCCATTTTCCATCCAGTCCGGCTTTCTTGGCGTCAGATGCAGCATTCGCAATCAATGCATCCGTCAGACCCGAAAGGTCGGCTTCATTGTCAATAATCAGTTGGAAGGCATTCGTCTCTTTGAGCATATTTTGTCCGAACGTAAGTTGGAGCATCGCTATTTGGCTGTTCAAGTCGCGCAGCTTAGCCTGGTCGTCAGCACTCAGGTTAGCGCCACCGCGAATAAAACCTTTATAGGTTTCTTCCAGCAGTTTAGACTGTTCTTTATCCAGATTCAACTGGTCGCGCTTGTCATACACCGCTTTCACGCGGGCAAACAAAGCCGGGTTCAAGGCAATATTATCCCGGTATTGAGACAATAAGGGCGACATTTCGCGACTAAGCTGTTGCATATCCTCGTTCGTATTCGAGCTGTTCTGGCCCGAGAAAACGATTTGCACCTTTCTCAGTTGCTTGCCACTCTGGTCATAAGCCACGATAGTGTTCTCGAAGGTAGGTTCCTCCGTTTGGTTAGCGATGGCCTCAATTTCTTTAGCCCCTTCCTCCATACCTTGCAGCATAGCCGGTTTGTAGTGTTCAAACTTAATTTTATCAAAGGGAGGAACCCCAAAGGGAGTTGTGTATTCCGACAGAAACGGGTTGTCTGAAACTTCTCCGTCTGTCTTATTCCCCGATGAATTGCAAGCGCTCAATAGCGCTGCAGCCAGTCCAATAGCCATAATCTTCTTGTTCATTTCTACTTTTAATTACAGGTTTACTTCATTTTATTAGGTACACGTCAGTCGATTGTTTTGAGCAGGCAAAGATAAGATAAAAAAAATAAGGAAATCCAAAAACAATAAAGAAAAACCGTACAGGAGTTTATCAATTAAGAATCGAATAGACACACTTGCCTGTACAAACTATAGGGAGTAACTCGCGAGAGTAGCTTCCTTTTAAAAATATCATTCTGCAAACTAAGGGCGTTCTATGTTTTAGGTCTTTTGAACCAAATTTTGGTTTATCCGACAAATGTATAGTTTCTCTTAAAATCCCATAGTAACATAATTAAGGAACTTATTGTTCATATATGCATTTGCCGGATGAACCTTTTTTGTTTTGTAGTATTAAAAAAAATCAAGAAATATTTTTTTATATTGAAATATGTGGTTATACTTGCAACATTATTACTAACGATACTAACCCTGCTTGTGTAAATAACCACAATTATGTTACTTGTGGAAATTCTATTTTATTATTATTTTCGATTATTGAGCCACAAAGAGTGTTGTTCGTTGATTTTAAGATGTACTATTACTAGAATAGATAAGCGTGTTGTTAATTAACTAATTAAAAGAGTGTTTATGAGAAAAAGATTATCTTATCTTTTGGTATGCTTAGTAATAAGCATGGGTTTTGCTATAGCCCAAACCACGCAGGTAACAGGAACAGTTACCTCAGCAGACGATGGTGAGCCGGTCATCGGAGCTTCAATAGTTGTAAAGGGTACCGGACAAGGTACCATAACAGATGTTAACGGTAAATTTAGCCTTTCTGTTCCAAGTGATGCTAAAGTGTTAACGATCTCTTATGTAGGTATGGTATCCCAAGATGTAGCTGTAAGACCCAATTTAAATGTGACTTTGCATACAGATTCGCAAAATCTGGATGAAATCGTAGTTGTAGGATATGGTACGCAACGCAAGAAAGATGTGACCAGTTCTATTTCGCAAGTAAAAGGAGATGATATTGCCGGGATTGCCTCACCGAGTTTCTTGCAGTCTATGGCCGGCCGTTCATCAGGTGTGCAGATTATCACACAATCCGGTGACGTGACGCAAGCTCCTCGTGTTGTGATTCGTGGTGTAGGAACCATTTCTTCTTCAACAGCTCCGCTCTATGTAGTGAATGGAATCCCGATGAGTTCAGGTACTAATACAGGTGACATTGGGTATGGATATGCAAATAACAATGCAATGGCAGATATTAATCCATCAGATATTGAGTCATTTGAAATATTGAAAGATGGCGCCGCAACAGCTATCTACGGTTCGCGAGCCGCCAACGGAGTTGTGTTGATTACCACAAAACAAGGAAAACAGGGCAGTGCAAAAATCTCTTATGACGGATGGGTAGGTTTTTCAAGCGCTGCCAAACTCTATGATTTATTAGATGCTCAGCAATTTGTAACGATAGCCAATGAGAAATATGCCAATATTGGTGCGAATCCACAAGCATTTATGGATGATAAAGGAACCAGTACGAATTGGTATGACTATACATTCCGTACCGGTGTACAGCACAATCATTCGGTATCTATTTCAGGGGCAACTACTCAAACACAGTATTTTTTGTCAGCTGGTTTCACCAATCAAAACGGTGTGATTGTCAACAATGATTACAATCGTTATACTTTCTATGGTAAGGCAAATCAAAATATGTTTAAAAACCATGTAACTGTGGGCTTCTCCTTAAATGCATCCATGCAAAACAACCAAGGTCCTCTGAAGGGTACCAATTCGTTGAGTGATAATATGTATTCAAGTTCGCGCATGTTGCCAAACGTAGCAGTTTATAATCCTGATGATCCTACCGGATACAACATTGATCCTCAAGACAGAAAGTCATTAGGCAAGGGCGCTAACATTCGCACGATTGAAAATACAATTCCAAATGCCTTATGGGTATTGAAAGAAAACAAGAACTGGAATCATTCATATCGTCTGCTCCCCACAGCAAATATTGACATTAAACCTGTATATTGGCTTACCTACCGTTCTATGGTGGGAGCTGATATAAGTTTGTTGGATGACGGGTATACCTGGAGGCCTGAATCAGGAGATGGCCTTGGATACAAAGGATTAATAAACAGAGCTTTGTCACAACGTCAACGTTGGAACTTCCAGAATATGCTGACCTTTACAAACGATTTTGGCGTGCACCATGTAGATGCTACGGCAGTGGCTGAATACACAAACTATGTCCAACAAGCTTTTTCTGCCAATGGCCGTGACTTCTCAGATCCATTCTTTGTCGATGAACTTATTTCGAGTACTTACGCGACTCCAAATTCAGGTGGTAGCTGGACAACGAATGGATTAGCTTCATATATCTTCCGTGCCAATTACAATTATAACAGTATTTTCTATGTGGGAGGCTCCATCCGTAGGGATGGTATCTCTGTCCTATACGAAGATAATCGCTGGGGTACTTTCTACGGTGCTTCTGCAGCCGTGCGCTTGTCAAGTTTAGATTTCTGGAAAAATAGCGCGATCAATGAAATCATCAATGATTTCCGTATCAGGGGTAGTTTGGCAGAAGTAGGAAACGACCGCTTAAGCGGAAACTTTCTGTTTAAAGACAACTTCTCCGGCCAGAAATATGGTGATCAGATTGGTATAGCTTACAGTCAGTCAGGAAATAAAAACCTGAAATGGGAAACTCAGAAGATTTCGGATGTTGGGTTTGATATGGGCTTACTGAACAGCCGTTTTAATTTGGTGTTTGCTTACTGGAGCAAAGACAATAGCGATATAGTGCTGGATGTACCGACTCCCCCGTCTTTGGGTGTTCCCGGAAATAAGATTGCCCAGAACTATGGTGCTATCAAAAACAGTGGTATCGAACTAGAAATAGGCGGTAATATTATCCAGCAAAAAGATTTGAACTGGCGTACTTCTTTCAATTTCTCTACGCAAAAGAGTAAAATCATAACTTTAGTAAATGAAATTCCCTATGAACATTATATTCTTCGCGAAGGCGAAAGCATCAATGCTTTATGGGGCTACCAATATGCAGGTGTGAATAAGGCTAACGGAAATCCATTGTATTACAAAGCCGATGGCTCACTTATACAAGGTAATCCGGTAGATAGCAAATATTATGTATATGATGCTGCTAATCCTGGCGAAATGTCGAAAAGCGCTACTTTGACAACAGAGGATAAAAAGATTTTAGGTAATTCCATTCCTACATGGTTTGGAGGTTGGGATAATACGGTTACATGGAAAAACTTTGATCTCAATGTATTTTTCCGTTTCTCCGGAGGCAACAAGGTAGCTAACGTAACTCGCAGAGATATGATTGACCAAGGATTCGTAAATAATAGCGCAGAAATACTGGGTCGCTGGCAGAGTCCGGAAAACCCCGGAGATGGACAAGTTCCTAAATTGTATTATGGAAAAGCCAGCTTTATCAACCTGACATCTGATGGCTCATCACGTTGGGTGGAAGATGGCAAATTCCTCAAATTGCAAAACGTAGCTATTGGTTATGCCTTGCCTAAAAATATATGCAATACATTGACAGTAGAGAAAGTCAGAGTATATGTACAGGCTCAAAATCTATTCACATTGACCCCTTACACAGGGTTGGATCCAGAAGGTTACACCGTAGTACCAGGTGTTGATTTGAATGGTAACCCACAGCAACGTAGTTTCTTAGTGGGATTAAGCATTGGTTTTTAATCACGTAATAAAAAAAATGAATATGAAAAATAATTTTGCAATAATAGGGTTAAGCATAGGGTTATTCTGTGGTTGTACAGACCAAGCTATCAATTTGGAACCTAAAAATGTAATCACCTATGATGTGGCTTTTTCCACAGCCGAGCGTTGTGAACTAACTATCATCGGTTGTTATGATGCCGCACAAAGCGGTTACTACCCAGGAAATGACCAACGACGTGGCTATCCATTTGGCGCTGCCACAGTTGAACAAGGTGATATGAAAGGAGAAGATATGCTAAATGTGCAGCAATTCTTCGCTGTAACATATAATGGAGACTATGGCATTTCGTCTCCTAACGGACAAGCACATTGGGAATGTACGTATCAGATGATCAATAAGATCAATATTGTAATAGATGGTATAAGGACAGCAAAGGAGAATGGCATTCTCACCGCAGAAAAAGCGGCAGATGCTGAAGGTGAATTGCGTTTTTTACGTGCCTTAGGCTTCCATGAAATGTTAGTTTACTTTGCTTTGCCTTATGGAGCCACCCCCGATGCATCTCACCTTGGTATACCGGTCAGTCTTGAACCGATTAATTCAATTACAGCAGTTGAGGCCGCAAAAGAAGCTGGACGTGCAACAGTAAAGGCTACATACGACCAGATTTTAGCAGATTTGGAATTTGCAGAAGCAAACTTAGTTGTTAATCGCGCTGGAGGACTGAAGATATCCCGCGCCACCAAAGGAGCTGTAATCGCTCTTAAAGCACGCATATATCAACATTTGGGGCAATGGAGCAATGTTGCGACAGAATCTGCAAAGATCGTTAGCGCTTCGACTCCTTTCACAAGTTCGATTGGTGGATATCAACTGACTGCAACACCTGAAGGACCTTTTGCCAATAATAGCGGCAACACTGAATCCATATTTTCAATTGAAAACAGTGTGACCGACAATGCCACAAACAACGGATCCTTATCACAATTCTATCACACGGTGCGTAGTTTGGTCTGCGTTAGCCCTATCATAATCAATGCTGATTTCTGGCTGGCTGATGATCTTCGCAGAGAGCAACTATTAGACCGGAAAACGTATGGAGGCATTGACGCCTTCTGGTCATGGAAGTATCGTGCCGGATCAGCAATGGACGACTGGACACCTATTATTCGCTATGCTGAAGTGTTGTTGAACTATGCTGAAGCTGAAGCTCGTTTAAATGGTGTAACACAGAAAGCCGTTGATTTGTTGAATGCTGTGCGCAACCGTGCAGTTACCGATGCAAGTAAACAGTTTACCCTTGCCTCGTTTGCCGGTACAGACGCTTTGATGAAAGCTATTCTGAATGAACGCCGGATTGAATTTCTGGCCGAGGGTAGACGCTGGCCGGATATTCACAGATTGACATACGACAAATATGCTGTATTAAGTGCAGACGGCACTGCCGGTGTGCCAAACAAGGCTTCATTCGGTAGTATGAAATCAGATTCATACAATCCCGCTTCAGGGATAGTTGATCCAAACATCCTGAAAACTGCTGGATTCAACTATCAGGATCGCCGTTATGTTTTCCCCATACCACAATCAGAAACAACATCCAACCCTAAATTAGCCGAACAGCAAAATCCGGGCTGGTAAAAGGCAATATAAAACCGTACAGGAGTTTATCAATTAAGAATCGAATAGACACACTTGCCTGTACAAATCCAGCGGGAGCAACTCGTGAGAGTCGCTCCCTTTTTTTCTTCGCTTTTTGAGGTGAATTTGGCTTTTAATTAGGATAGAAATTGAATAATGGCTCCCATGCCTGAACTATATTGTTGTCCTTTCCTTTAATTTGATTATTTGCAGTATTAATAAATACATGATCTTCCAGTATAGCATTATCGACATTTCAGAAAATATAAATCAACTTAATTTTGGATGACCAATCAAGTTGTAATGGTCAATTCTTTCGTAAATAAATAGGCTCGTTTTTCATATCCCAGTTTTTTATAAAACTCATGTGCTTTTGTTCTATGTCTTTATTTTCCATATTCTTTATCTTTTCTAAATATTTTTTTCTTCCCATTGAATCTTGCTTGAATGTTTATAAATACAAAGATCGATATTTTTCATAGCACCGCAAAAAAATAATTAGCCATTTTTTCCTGCCGTCCTCCTGTTTTGCAGCCTTGGTTTTCCTTCTTTCACAGGTTACAATTGGAACAATGGTCGCATGTATATGGGGCGTTTTATCCTTAAGATTTCTTCTATAGGGCGGCTACTCGTTGGGTGAAGGCATGGCAGTTGTTTCTTGCGTCGAAGGCGGCGGCTTGGCGGGTGGCTTCGGCCTTGAACCAGGACTTTAGAGTGGCGGGGGCGTAGGTGTGTGTCGGGGTGTATAGGGAGAAGTCGGGGGGGAGATTCAATTTTACCGGCGCATCGCTTGTTAGTTTTTTGAGGCCTTCTGTTAGGTAGGCGGCGTAATTGTATTGGGCGTGAGCGCTGGATTCGGTGTACCAGGGGATGGTTTTTTCTACGTAGCTCCAAGCCTTAGCTTCGTTTACTCCGAATAGGTAGCAGATTAGCATGGCGATGGGGGCTAAGAGGCTTTCGTCGTTTTCGGCAAACAACTCCAGAAATTCTTCTTCGGCGAGGCTGTTTATTTTAGTGGCGATGTCTGACTTCCCCTCTTTGTCGGCATGATAGCAAAGGGAGCAGAAGGTGCGGGCAGGGACGTGGGCGCAGGAATATTGCTTGTCTATAAGGGGTTTGGCACGATTGTAACCTTCCTCGAATTGGTTTGTCAGCAGGTAGTAATCTATTTCATAGTCTAAGGTGCAGGCGGGGCAGCTTCCCATGGCGTCGTCGGACGACTCGTTGCGCAGGTCAAGGTACTCTTTCGCTTTCTCGTATTGGCCGAGGGTAAGAGTTTCGTCGTACAGGCGGTCGTAGTAGGCGCGGAGGCCATAACCGTTTCTGAGGAGGCGCATTTTGAAGTCGTCCATAATGGCCGTTATCTGCTCCATAGATACTTGCGGATTTTCGTACATCTCGCGCAATACCCATTTGTATTGCCAAAGGAAGTCGTTCTCGTTGAACCAGTCAGGATGACTTTCGTAGGCATTTAGCACCCAGTTAAATTCGGTAATCAAATCCGTGGCCGAGGCTAAGGCATAACATTCGCGAATCAACTGCAGGCGTACATCGTATCCCCATTCTATGTCTTCGTTTTCGTCGGCAAAGGCGGCGGCTTGTTTCAGCAGGCGGATCTTGTCTTTCGGCGACAGGCTTTTGTCGTCATCCACCTGATAGAGTATCTTTTGTATTTCTAATGTGTATTTCATGAGGATTAATTTTTATGCAATGTTCCTAATAAATCCGTCATCTTCATGACGATAAGTTGGTAGAGCGATTCATTGAAGAGGTTCATCTCTTCGTTGTTCACCGGATATTTGCCAAGTAGCAGGGACTGAACGTAGAGGATGCGGAGGATGGCCTCAAACACGACAGGGTCGTCCAGCGTAATCAATGTGTCTATCAAATCATTATCTAAATTCAGGCAGAGAGTAGGAGGGGTTTGTACTGTTTTGGGGGCAAAGGCTCCGAGGATAGAATTAATGGGATTGGCCAAGGGGGGCAGTTCCTTCTTCTTTGTATCCTTCTCGCCGGCTATAAAGATAACGGGGGTATCTACGGGCGTGAAATGCTTGAGCTTACAGATACAACCGAAGCTTTCCAGCGTTTGGTTACAGCGCTTTTCAAAGGCTGTATATTCCGGGTGACTGGTATAAGCTGCATCGGTAAAGCTTTCCAGAATGCGGGCGGGAGATATTTCTTCCAACTCCATGTCGACATAGAGGCGGGCGGCTTTCTTCAGCAGCGATTCATCGAAAGTGTAGGCGGCATTAATTACCAGCAGGCCTTGCGAGAAAGCGATGCGTCGTACCTGCTTGAAATCGTCTAAGTTTGTGGTATAGTAAACAACAGGACTGTTGCGGCGGATGGTGCCGAAATTACGGATGCCTTTATTAGTCTCGAAGGGTAGGGTATCCATGAATAGGCCGAACATCTCGTTGTCTTCCACCGCAATGGCTTTGACGTGGAGGAAATGAATATCGAGTATTTTGTTAAACAAATCGCGGTCTGTATTGATAAGCGATTTCAGGTATGCTTTCAGCGCCTCGCCGATCTCCTTCTGAGCCTTGCGTAGTTCCTCGTTATTCACCAATGACTCGCGGGAGCCTGTGGATGAGAGGCTTTCGGCATTGAATACGCACTTCACGAAGAAAGCCCAGGGGGGAAGCAGGCGGCAGTCTTCTTCGCCCAGCAACATGCGCTTGAGATAGATGCGATGGGTGAGCCTTCCCGAAAACTGTGTCTTAAAGGGCAGGACATAGATCGCTCCTTGTATCTCGCCCGCGACGGTCTTTATCTGAACAGCATCTAAGAAAGAGGATTGGAACGTCTTTCTTCCATACGCCAGCAATTCTTCTTTTGAGGAACCGGGAGTGAGCCACTTCGGTTGTAAGTCGTTTATCTGCTCCGTCTGCTCATCCTTATGCAGGTAGATGGGATAGGGGAGGGCATTTCCGTAGAAGTCCAGATTGCGCTTGAAGGCGTCGTACTCAAACAGATGGCGCCATTCGGCTTTTGGGGTCAGCATCACACGGGTGCCTATCGGGAGTTCATAGTCGAGGTGGATGGTTTCGTAGGTGCCGTCGGCCTTGCCACACCAGCGGAGGGAATCTTTGCTCAGTGCCGAGCGGGTTTCGAACACAATCTCGTTGCTCACCACAAAGCAAGACAGCAGGCCAATACCGAAGCGCCCAATGAAATCCTTTGCATCCAATTCACCTCGTTTGGAGCTTTCGCCAATTACCGTCAACACCTTATGAATTTCGTCTTCCTTCAGTCCGATGCCGTTATCCTCAAACACCATCGAGCCGTTGTCTTTCAGATAGACGTGGATAGTGCCTTCCAGAAACTCATTCAGGCTGCGGAAGGCAGTAATGGCATCAATCCCGTTTTGCAGAAGTTCTCGTACGAAGGTGCCGGGGTTGCTGTAGATATGTTCCGACAGCAGAGCAATCATCCCCTTCAGGTTTACCTGAAATACATATTGGTTTTTGTTTTCCATTTTATCTTCTACGTCTCCTTCCTGTTATTTTCAAGGCTTGCTCATGACCCTGGTCGGCGGCTTTTTCAAACCATTCCATGGCTATGTCTTCGTTTTCCTTCAGTCCTTTACCGGTTAAGTAGCAGTTACCCAACTCGAACTGGGCGTTTGCATCCTCTGCTTCGGCCGCTTTGCGCAAGAGGGAGATGCCTTCGGGGATGTCTTGTGTGCAGCCCTCGCCGGCCAACATCATCTTGGCCTTGTAGTACATGGATTCGGCATGCTCCCAGCCCGATGCATCGTTGAACCATCGGTAGGCTTCGCTGAAGTTGTTTTTCACGCCATATCCGTAGTAGTAACATTGAGCTACGTTGTACATGCCTCGTACATAACCGTCTTCGGCGGCTTTCAGGTAATACTTAAACGCCTCGCCTTCGTTTACTTCCACTCCGTAGCCATATTCAAAGCAATGGCCCAGTCCCTCGCTCACGTAATCCTGGCGGGCGGCACGTTCGTAATAAGCATACGCCTTCTGGCGTTCGCCTTTACCATCATAATCGTAGAGGTAGTAATTGCCCATCTCCAGCATGGCCTGGGGCGAATCGTTGTCAACCGCTTTTGTCAGCCAGCGGATGGCTTCCTCGTTGTTTTCGACCACATCGCTTTCCAAGCCATACATATAATAATAGCCAACTCGGTATTGGGCGTAGGCATAGTCTAACTCAGCCGCGCGGAGCATGTATTCCAGCGCCTTCTTGCCGTCGGATTCCACGCCATAACCACTTTCGTAGCAGAGACCCAGTTCGGTAATGGCTTTGGCATGGTCGTGCTCAGCCGCTTTCTCATAGCAAACGATAGCCTCGTCGGGGTTTTCGTCTATACTCATGCCCTCCTTGTATTTGCGGCCCATCAGGTAGTGGGCATGGGGATAGTCTTGGTCGGCAGCCCGCTTCAGCAGTTCCATGGACTTGACCGGATTTTCCTCCACTCCGTTGCCGTCTTCGTACATAATGGCCAGCTCAACTAAGCTATAAGGGGAGTTGGCCTCCATGCCTTTTTCGTAATACGCTTTTGCCTTATCGGTATCTTTGTCCACCGATAGCCCAAGCAGGTAGTATCTTCCGGCATATCCGGCGGCTTGGGTATTACCCAGCGCTGCTGCTTTTTCGTATAGAGCCAGCGCTTTGGCATAGTCAGGCTCAGCGTCGTCGCTCAGTTCGCCCGTTTCGTACCACCGGCCCTTGTTTACCATGGCGTCCGTATCACCCATCTCGATACTGATGTTTATGTAATGCAATCCTTTGTATTTATCCTTATAGCGATCATCGTATAGATATAGATAAGCCAATTGGGTGGTGCTATACATGTCGTTGTACAGGAATCCCTTTTCCAGCCAGTAGATAGCCCGCTCATCATCCTCCCATTCCAGACCCGAATCAAAGTAGCAATAGAACAGGCTTCGGGCGGATTCCGTTCTTCCCAGCCGGAAAGCCTCTTCAATCATCTCGAGTGCCTCCTGCTTGTCGGGTACATCCTTCACACGTGCATTATAAAACAGGTATGCGAGGCGAAGCATGGCGAAACCGGAAGTGGGCGATTCGTTGAGCTCCTTGCGGTAGTAAGTGGCCGCCTCCTCATATTGTTCCAGTATCTCGGACAGATAGGCATGTTGTTCATATATGGCACGGAGTTGTTCGGGGTCGGTGTTACGGCTTTCGGCTTCTTGCAGCAAGGCTTTGGCGTTATCAAGGCGGCCTTCATGTATGGCAATATAGCCTTTGTACATGATAGAGCGCAGGATGCCAAGCTCTGTCTTGGCACTGTTTATCAGATCCAGCCCTTTTCCTTTGTCGGTTACTCCGTTCAGTCCGAAGTAGAGATGGTAACCCAATAGGATGGCGCCCAAGTCATCGCCTGTGTCAGCCGCTTTCTGCAAGTATAGCAGTGACTTCTCCTTGTCGGCATACCCTCGTCTGCCGGTAAAATACTGCATTGCCTTTTCGATTAAGGCCATCGGCGAACGTTTGCCAAAGCGGTCGAACAAACTATGTATCTTAAACCAATACCAATCAAAGTCCGTTTCATCCAAATCAAACGAAGTCTTGCAGTCGTACGACCGGAAAAGCAGCAGGAAAAACTTCTGCAACTCAGCCGTTTCTATGTCTTCATCCAGCGCCCACTCAAAAGCAGCTAGCCCCCGGAACCAGTTATATGGCTCCAGTAAAGTCCGTTTATCAAACTGGGCAAAACAGCTAACAGCCGTTTGTCCGGCCTGCTTTCTCTCATTCATCAGCTCTCCATAAAAAGAGGCTACGGGTTTATGTATCTCAGCAATCATGGTTCAATAGGTTATAAATGGAACTCCCTACAAATTTATAAACATTAATTAATTTTCCAAACCTTCCTTCCTCCTTTTTGGGGATGAATCGCTATGGATTATTTTTTGGTTTCATATTGTTTTTGTTTCTTTGTGTGAAGATTAAGATTAAGACAGTTTTTCATGACCGATTTTGCAGCGATAGATTTTGAGACAGCGAATGGAGAGCGTTCGAGCGTTTGCAGTGTGGGCGTTGTGATTGTTCGCAACGGACAGATAGTGGATAGCATTTACCGGCTCATCCGCCCCGAGCCTAACTACTATTCATGGTTTACTACCCGGATACATGGAATGGTTTATGAAGATACCGAGAACGAAAAAGACTTCCCCTTCGTTTGGGCCGAGATAGCCCCAAAGATTGAAGGACTTCCATTAGTAGCCCACAACAGTCCCTTCGACGAAGGTTGCCTGAAGGCTGTACACCGCACCTACGGTTTAGACTATCCCGACTACACTTTCTTTTGCACCTGCCGCACGTCCCAAAAAGTTTTCGGCAAGCAACTCCCCAATCACCAGCTACACACCGTAGCCGCCCATCTGGGCTTTAACTTACTCAATCATCACCACGCCCTCGCAGACGCAGAAGCCTGCGCCTGGATAGCCCGGCAAATAATAATATAAAATGACTATCAATTAATTTCAAATTTTCCATTGTTTCAAATAACACTCCCACAAATATAGTGATTTCTTTTTAATCCCACAATTCAAAATTTCTTCAAAATTCAAAGATAATTTTGCATTTCAATTTGTTATTTTGAAAAACGATGGCATTACAAGAAGAATTTGAACAACAGGGTAATTGGCTTTTCCGATACAGAGGGATTCTGCCAATCATTATCTTATTTGTAGGAACTGCTACATATACCCCTGCCAATACGTCGGGCAGAAATACTACGGGTGGACAGCTTGCCGGTTGCCTGCATACAACGGGCATCTATTCCATCGTAAGGCATCCGCTTTATCTGGGGAATTTCCTCATGTGGTTTGGAATTTCACTGTTAACAGGTAACTTGTGGTTTGTTACCGCTTTTTGCCTGATTTATTGCGTTTACTACGAACGAATCATGTATGCGGAGGAACAATTTTTTCGCGGAAAATTCGGAATTGTTTATACTGAATGGGCAGCTAAAACACCTGTATTTTCTTTTTATTATGTGTGTAATCAGTTTGATTTCTTACTGTATCTTAAAATACTTAAAAAAGAAAACAAGCGTTTTAAATGAGAAAGGCCGTTAGAACCCGTATCTTTATGACATGAAAGTATTATTAATAGAAGACGAACTTACATTGGCGCAAAGCATCATGGAATATCTTTCCGAGCAGGATTATATTTGTGAACATGCCCAAACGTATGCCGATGCAGACGAGCGCATCAGTTTGTATGATTATGATTGTATTCTGCTGGACTTAATGCTTCCCGACGGAAACGGGTTGAAACTTTTGGAAGCCCTGAAAAAAAGAAATGACCATACGGGGGTAATCATTATTTCTGCCAAAGATTCTTTGGATGACAAAATCAAAGGTATCCATATAGGTGCCGACGATTATTTGCCGAAGCCGTTTCATTTGTCCGAATTAAGCGCCCGCATTTACGCCCTGATTCGCAGGGTGCACTACGAAAGCAACAATTACATTCAATCCAATAACCTGAAGATAGGTTTACTGTCAAAAGAAGTTTTCGTAAACGGAGAAGCAGTCGTGCTGACCAGAAAAGAACTTGAGTTGCTTCTGTTTTTAATAGGGAATAAAAACCGTGTGATTTCAAAGAACGCCTTAGCAGAACACCTTTCGGGTGACATGGCGGATATGCTCGACAATCAGGATTTTGTATATGCACATATTAAAAACCTGAAAGCAAAACTGCATAAGGCAGGTTGTACGGATGGAATAAAAACAATCTATGGAATGGGTTACAAATGGGTAGAATAAAGACAAACAAATTGCTCAACAAAATGTTGAGATATTATCTGGTATCCGGATTGTTAGTATTTTCAGCGGCGATACTCCTGTTTTATATTTTTCAAAAGATACATTATGCCTACGAAATGGTCGAGTACCTATGTTTTTTCCTCGGATTGATGGCTGCTTTCATGCTGGCGACAA
>BNTS01000062.1 GCA_025996775.1 Bacteroidia bacterium
GATAATGAAAAAGCAAAAGAACTGATTGGAGAAAAAGGATTTTCTGTTGGTAAAAAAGGACAGTTTGGGAAAATAAAGGAAATCGGCATCTGTTTTCTGCAAGACAAAGCCGGCAGCAATATTTTGCCAACACCGTTGGACTATGGTTTGTACGTTGATTTCAAAAAAATGCAAGAGGCTTGGTATAATGGCAAAGAGAAAGTTTTGCCCGAAATTCACTATTTGGACCGGATGGATGGAAAATTAGACTCGCTTTTTAATTCTAAAAATGGATTGCAAAAAGCCTATATCAGCACAGACGGGAAAACCATTTTCAAAGAAGACGCTATTTTCCTGAAAGACCAGCGCATAGGTATCGACCGTGATATTAAAACCGGAAAAACAGAAGAAAGCGCACTCTATAAGCAGGTTTTCTACCGTTTGGATGATGGCTTTCGCTTTGCTTTTACGGCAGAATTTGGAGATGGCTATCCATTGCCCGACAGTGGACAAATTGTAGAACTTGGCGGCGATTCGTCCAAGTTTGTGTTGGAGTATAAACTGTGGGACAATGATATTGCTTACAGCGAAGACCTGACAAAAAAACCGGAGAATATTTTCGCAAAAGTCGTTTTATTATCTGATACATTAATAGATATTGATACTTCAATAGATAATGATACTTCCGATTTTTCTATTACCGAAACGGTTTCGTTCCAATTCTTAGAATTTGATACAAAGACGGAGACAGAATATGCCCGAACAAGCAAAAATAACAACAACAAAAGTGGCCGTTATTCACTCTACAAGCGCGGGTCGGTGTTTTACTTCAAAGACGAAAAGACATTCAATAATTTTAAAAATGCGATTGAAGCAAAAGAAAATTTCATACAAATAGGTTATAACATAATAAATCAATAAAAATATGAGTACGATAAAATCAACAACATGGCTGATTACGGCCAAAACCAACCTCCATGCAGGAAACGAATGTTCTACCGGCTATGGCCTGATAGACAAGAGTGTTCAACGTGATGCACTGATGGGGTTGCCCTGCATCAATTCCAGCTCACTGAAAGGTGCTTTGAATGAGTATTGTTGCAACGCAAGCAGTTTGGAAATTCCCCAAATCCACAAAATTTTCGGTAGCGACAAAAAAAACGAAAAAGATAAAAAATTGAAATCGCAAAAAGGCGATACATTCTTTTTCGATGCCAATATTCTGTTTATGCCGGTGCAGGACGATGATACGCTATATAGTCTTGTGACATGCCGAAAGGTTATTAATCGTTTCAAGGAATTGAACGGATTATTTTCCGGAAAAAAAGATGTTATCGCAGAAAATGAAAAGAATTACTGTACGGTTGGAAGCGTCAAGGCAGAAATTATTGATGATAAGAAATTTATCCAACTTTGCGGCGACGATGAACTTCCGATTATCGCCCGCAACAAAGTTGAAACTGAAACAGAAAGCGGAAATCTTTGGTACGAACAAATCATTCCACCCGAAGCCGTTTTCTACACTTTCCTGCAATCGCCAACCAACGATTTGGAAAACGCTATATTAGAAAATAATGAAATTGTGCAAATCGGTGCAAATGCTACTATCGGTTATGGTTATTGTAAATTCATAAAATTGTAACATTATGAAAAATAACAGAATAAATGAATTGATTCCTATAGCAAATGAGGCGTTATTACAACAGTTTGATGCGATTAAGCAAGAATGTTGCAATGAAAAAGACGATGATAAGCGAAAAAAGATATGGGAAAAGTCCATCCTGAGGCAGGATGAAAATAAAAACGCATATCATATCAACGAGAAGTACGATGGCAAAATATCCGCTTTTGGCGTTACGGTTGCGCTTTCGGGCTTGCTTCCTGCTTTGGCAATATACTTCAAAGAAAGCAGCGAAGTCAAAACCCGTCCTATTTTGGAAGTTATAGCGAAAATCATTGTCGTAGACAGAGAGTATGATCAACATTCTCAATTATCTGAGAAGATTGAAGAAACTGATAGTATTGCAAAAGGATTAGTTGGACATACTATAAACCTATCTGAAAATGAACGGAAAGAACTGAAAAAATACGTTCTTGATGCGGCAATCGCTTTGAAGCAGGTAGTCAGAACTTATGAACTTGTTAAAATATAGAGTATGGGAAATTTACATAAGTCTTATTATAAAGATTATTTCAATGGTGTTTTTAGACTTGAGGGAAATGAAGTCAAAAGAAATAAAGAAGAAATAATCGAGAAGAACAAAAAATTGGTGGAAACCCAATTAGAACCTATTGATAAAATTTCGTCAGTTACTCACACATTTGAACTCAAAACCCTTTATCCCGGACTGATTACCGGTGTGGGCATCAACCATGAGGTGGGCATCGAAGGCGAGTTTAAGCTGGGCGTTCATTTCGACTATACTTACGGAATGCCTGTGGTTTACGGTTCGTCGGTGAAAGGCATACTTAGCGAGTATTTCGAAGATTTTTTCAAAACCAAGTTTCCGAATCTGGAAGAATATGCCAATGATTTCTTCAACGATATTTTTGAAGGAAAAACGAGACATGACAAAATAGATGAGAATGGAAAACCGGTTAAAGGATATGATAACAAATCCATCTACAATCGTGATATTTTCTTTGATGCGGTAATTGTCGAAGCATACAAACAGCAAGGCAAGCTAGACAAAATCCTTGATTCCGACACGCTTTGTCCGCACGGCACTAACCCATTGAAAAATCCGATTCCGATTTCGTTTTTGAAGATTGCTTCGGGAGTTAAAATGGAGTTCCGGTTTAAGTTGGTTGATTCCGAAATTGGAAATAAAAAACTCACTGCTGACGAAAAGAAAACTATTTTTGAAACTATTTTAAAAACGGTTGGCGTCGGCGCAAAAACCAATGTCGGCTATGGCCAGTTTACAGATATAAAGCCGGAGAAGTAACCATGTTTGTCCGACTGACAACTATTTCCACTCTTCATTCCGCATGGCAAACCGTGAAAAGCAAGGGTGCGGCAGGTGGAATAGATGGATTGTCGCTACTCGAATTTGAGAAAAACCTGCAGCGCAACTTATATACGCTGCTTGCCGAACTCAAAGAACGAAAGTGGCTGCCTGCGCCGTATATGAAAATAGAAATTCCCAAAAAGACAAATGAAAAGCGTACTTTGGGACTGCTTTCGGTAAAGGACAAAATTGTACAGACGGCTATCAAAACGCTGATTGAGCCACGCTTTGAAGATTTATTCGCTTCAAACAGCTACGGATACCGCCCGGGAAAAGGACATTTGAAGGCCATCCGTCGCACGGTCAATGAATTTCAAAACAAGCAAAACAAGTGGGTAGCACAGTTGGACATTGACAATTATTTCGACACGGTCAGCCACGAAATTCTGTTTGCCCGTCTCTCCAACATGCTACCCGACAACGAGATTTTGCGCTTGATAGATTTGTCGGTAAAAATGGGAATGGTAACGAAAAAAATGAAATGGCAGGATATAAAGGCGGGTGTGCCGCAGGGGGCGATTCTTTCGCCACTACTGGCAAACTTCTATCTGCACCCTTTCGACCAGAGCGTTACGGCGCGAACAGAACACTATGTGCGCTATGCCGACGATTTCCTGATTTTCGGCGAATCACGAGAGCAGATAGAACAGACTGTAAAGTCGGCAACAGAATTTTTGCAAGGCAAACTGCTACTTAAATTAAACGAGCCTACTATTATTCAGGAAACCACACAACCAATTGAATTTCTTGGAATTATGCTCGCAAAAAACACTATTTCGGTTTCTGACCGGAAATTTGCCGTACTACGAGAGCGAATACAATCTATCAGGTGGAAGAACAGCGGCTTTTCGGTCGAAAGTTTAAAAACCCTTGATGGCATTGAGCAGTATTATGCTAAAATTTTGCCAAAATCCATTTTGCAGGCTTTTGACAACGAATTAAAGGCTGCCGTTTCACAGCAAATTACATTCGCGGCATCAAGCATTGCAAGCAAAAAACAATTGTCGGAAGCGTTGAGCAAAATACGTTTTTTTACGTCCGAAGCCGAACTTGAAAAGAAAGGCCTCTTTGCTGGATTTCTCGCTCAATACGCCGAACAAAAGCAGAATCAAACAACTGATAATCAAAAGAAAAATCAAAAACTTATCAAGCGAAAGAAACTCGAATATCAGCGGCGGGAAGCGGAGTGCTCCGAGATGGTGGTATCGTCTGTGGGCAGCTTTATAGGTATCAGTCAGAATAAAGTCCGCATAAAAGTGCAGGGAAAAGAGGTGAAAACGCCGCCAACCAATGCCCTGAAACACATTACCATAACCACCCGCGCTGCTTCCATTTCGGCAGAGGCGGTACATTATTGCGTTGAAAATCATATCCCTGTCGATTTTTTCGACAACAAGGGAAACTGCTATGCCTCAATCATCAAACCCGTTTCGATTGAATACAAGCTGTGGCAGCAACAAGCTGCTATGAGCAATGCAAAAAGGCAGTCGCTTGCCTTGCATATACTTATCGGTAAACTGAAAAACCAGCTGTATTTGCTGAAATATTTTCACAAATACCATAAAAAAGAAAGCGGAATGACGCTTACTATCGTTTATGAATCGGCCGAAAAACAAATACTTGTAAATATTGACAAGCTCAAAAACCACCGGCCGGACGACGAAAACTATCAAGAAACGTTTACGGCTGTTGAAGCACAGGCGGCTGTTGCCTATTGGGGATATGTCAAGGTGTTGCTTGCCGATGACAAAATAGACTTTGATGGACGTGAAAGACAGGGGGCAAGCGATTTGTTTAACTCAATGCTCAACTATGGATATGCCATTATCTATCCCCGCATCTGGCAGGCGCTGCTGGCGGCAAAACTGAATCCAAGCATGGGCGTATTGCATAAATATCAGTCGGGTAAGCCTGTTTTGGTATATGATTTTATAGAAATTTTCAGGGCGCAGGCCGTTGATAGGGTGGTCATATCGCTTGTGCAAAAATCCGAGCCGCTCGCAATGGATAAAAATTTGCTTGACGACAATACGCGCAAATTACTTATACAAAATATTTTAGAACGGCTGAACCGCTACGAAAAATTTCGCGGCGAAGAATGTCGCTTTGAAGATATTATACGAAAACAAATGCGGGAAGCAGCTGCATATATTTCAGGTGAAAACAAAACGTTTAAACCTTATATAGCAAAATGGTAAGCCGATGAGAGCAAAAAAGATATTACAAGTTGTTGCTTATGATATAGAAAATGACAGAGTACGTTATAAAATAGCGAAACTGCTGGAAAAATACGGCGCACGCATCAATTTCAGCGTGTTTGAGTGTATGTTTACGCCAGTGCAACTGGAAAAAGTAAAGGAAACTATTGGCAAGATGCTCAACTGCAAAACCGACAGCGTTGTGTTTTATACTGTTTGCGTAAATTGCTATACCAAAACAATTTATATGCCGGACAGGAGACGAAAACCTACGATTGTTACCCATATTTAGCGGTAGACCGCAAAGCGTCCATTGACATATTGAATAACCGAAAAACATTTGCGAAAAACACGCACTTGGTTATATTATTGATAATAAATAAAATATATATTTTCCTGCCATTTTGAGAACGTTCAAAACTTCGCGAAGCGTGGTAAAGAACGGTTTCTGGCTCAGGTTTGCGAAACTCAATAAATTGGTAGTTGTTATATTACTGATTTCAGGTAAGTTATAATTTTAGAATGGCTACATTTCTCGAAAGTTTCTCTGCCTCTGAAAAAGGTCAAACATTTGCGAAAATTTCATTAACTGATAATCAGTGATATGAGTCATTTTTACAAAAGGAAGGGGTTGTTTCTTGCAAAAAAAAGCGGTACATTTGCGAAAAATTCGGAACAAGCAGACGCAGCCATTTATGGCAAACGGATAAGCGAATAGAGGCAAAAAGTCAAATCATTCGGAATATTTTGAAATTCAAAGTGTTCCGAATAATAGCGGGGAGACCTGCATTGAGACAACCGTGGAAACATGTTCCAGATCGCGAGCAGGAGTTCCGAATAATAGCGGGGAGACCTGCATTGAGACAGCGATCATTCTTATGTCACCCCGTTTTACGAGAGTTCCGAATAATAGCGGGGAGACCTGCATTGAGACGGAATCTTCTATTCCCTACAGTTGACATCAGGAAGAGTTCCGAATAATAGCGGGGAGACCTGCATTGAGACTTCGGAAGGCTTTCCGTTTCTTCTGGCTTTTACCAGTTCCGAATAATAGCGGGGAGACCTGCATTGAGACTCGAGCCATTGCCACCCTCGGTTACCTGAGCCACGTGTTCCGAATAATAGCGGGGAGACCTGCATTGAGACTTACTGTTTGGCGGATGGTTTCCAGCGCCTTTGGTTCCGAATAATAGCGGGGAGACCTGCATTGAGACGGCAAGCATTTTCGTTCCTACGGACGAATGTGATGGTTCCGAATAATAGCGGGGAGACCTGCATTGAGACCCGTCAATCATCGTGCATTACATAATTGCCGGTTCCGAATAATAGCGGGGAGACCTGCATTGAGACATAGCTACCATCTACAACAGAAACAACGTGGTTGTTACGGTTCCGAATAATAGCGGGGAGACCTGCATTGAGACAAGTATACATCACTACTATTTCTATCGCTTCTGGATAGTTCCGAATAATAGCGGGGAGACCTGCATTGAGACACTTGCTTTGTATCGCAGTTATAACCAACATTGTTCCGAATAATAGCGGGGAGACCTGCATTGAGACGAACGGGTATCTCAACCCGTAGCAGTTTTTCCCATGTTCCGAATAATAGCGGGGAGACCTGCATTGAGACAATAGAGTCCAACATTACGTAGCTCGACATTAATTGTTCCGAATAATAGCGGGGAGACCTGCATTGAGACTGATGTTCTGTGCTAGCGGGATAAGCTCGAAGTGTTCCGAATAATAGCGGGGAGACCTGCATTGAGACAGAAACTACAATAAGGAGCAAAAACGTTAAGGTCATGTTCCGAATAATAGCGGGGAGACCTGCATTGAGACTTCTTTTTCTCATAAAAAAAATATATTAAAACGTTTAAGTTCCGAATAATAGCGGGGAGACCTGCATTGAGACATTGTGACTCCCACGTCGCGATTCACATTCGCAGTTCCGAATAATAGCGGGGAGACCTGCATTGAGACGTTCGGCTTCGTTATAAACACAGACGCCATTGGCGTTCCGAATAATAGCGGGGAGACCTGCATTGAGACATTAATGGATAGTCAGGAGGATAGTTGTACTCCGTGTTCCGAATAATAGCGGGGAGACCTGCATTGAGACAAAATTTTCATACTTATAAATAAAATTAAAAATTAAGTTCCGAATAATAGCGGGGAGACCTGCATTGAGACGCCAATGGACTTGCGTTACCGTTACGAGCAACACTGAAGGTTCCGAATAATAGCGGGGAGACCTGCATTGAGACTTTTGTTCCTCTTTCTTCTCACGTCTCTTTGGATGGTGTTCCGAATAATAGCGGGGAGACCTGCATTGAGACTTTCTCTTCATTCATAAAAATTGAGTTTAAAAATTTGTTCCGAATAATAGCGGGGAGACCTGCATTGAGACTCCAATTGAGACTTTCCCTTGTTCTGCTGTTGTGTTCCGAATAATAGCAGGGAGACCTGCATTGAGACAGTGAATTTTCCCGTACGGGTAGGGGTGTACGACGTTCCGAATAATAGCGGGGAGACCTGCATTGAGACTTTTTAACTGTGTCTTTTATTGCTTTTGCTTACATGTTCCGAATAATAGCGGGGAGACTGGTAGAGCAAACCTTAATTTTTCTCTGCAAACTTAAGATTTGCCCTATGGTTTGAAACTATTTTACCTCTTTGTCTGAATAAAAATAACTATATTCGCCTCTTAATTGCACAATAAAAATCATTAAAAACAACGAAACAGCATAACAACATGAACAAGCAAATTCTATTATTAACAATTTCTCTTTTTGCCGGAACATTTATTGCGCAGGCACAAAGCAAACAAGATTCACTCTTTTTGCAACAACCGCAACTGATTTCCAATCCTCTTTTGATTAAAGGCAAGGCATATTTGCTTGAAACGGAAAAACAAAAATCAACCTCCGAATATCGGAAATCCCGATTTCTTAGAGATAAAGAAAAACCGATATATTTTGATAACGGAGATTTGGCAAACGGAGTCCCTTTTGCTGTTTTCGGTAGCCATCCAATTGTTTATAATGGCTCAAAAACAGACAAGATAAAGATAGGCAAGAAAAAATATCCCTGCCAAATCCTTTCCTTCACGTGCAACGGTCAAAAATACCAAACATACGAACTTGGATTGGATGAATCTATTAGTGAAAGACGTTATTCTTTGATGGATGCCGATTACTTGAAACAATTAGAAACTCTATTGGCTGGCAAAAAGCTTTATACAAAAACAGCCCGTTGGGATACCTATCACGAAGACCGAATGAACTCTAACGCGAAACTGACCCGAGCCGAAGAAAACACCTGCAAATATTGCCCCGTTACAGTATCGCGTGTGGTGCAGGATTATGACGATAAATACATTGTCTTGTTCCGAAAAGAAAATCAGGACAAAGAATACTGTTTTGGCGGTGTGGTGTTTGAAGGCAAAATCAACGCCTTCTCGAATTTTACCCGATATTTTACTTTCGAGAATCCACAAATACATCATCCGGAAGTAACGCAGGAACGTTGGGAACAAATCATGGCACAAGCCCCCAAAAAGGGATTTACGGCAAATGAGGTAAAAATAGCCTTTGGCAAACCTGACGAAACAACTTCCGAAGACGAAGATGAAACTTGGATTTATTACAATCATAACAAAAAAGATTATGCAATAACCATCAACAACGGTATCGTAACGAAAGTTGTTTCACAATCGTCAAGATATTATTGAACAAGAAAACCCAAATTTATTACCTTTATACATTATCATATAACAAGCGCTTTTGCAAGCACACAGACCTGTTCCCTAAGCTATTTTTTTTAAGATATGCCAAGTATAATTTACATCGAAATAATTGTCATTTGAATAAAACTATTTGTAATTTTACGGAAATTCTTGTTGCAAAAGCGATTGAAACAAGAATATGATAATGATAAAGAGCGTTTTAAGATATTATCCATATTCAGGAATCTGCTAAATTCACATGTCAATTGGATAATAGCGACAGAAACGCTCACGTCTGTGTATATACCTATCTGTGTGATAGAATATATATAGTATGGCGTGGGCAGCTGTTGTCTATCCATTGACTGGGCTTAGCAGAGCCTCTGAATAGGATAGATAAGCAGTTCCCACGTTTTTGTTATATGTAACTAAAGTAGAATTATGAATGAACTTAAAGAAATACTGCCCTTATTCAGTGAAATATATACGCGCTACTACAAAAGTTCCTTTTTGTTTGTCAAGTCTTATGTGCACGATGATATGGCTGCTGAGGATATCACATCGGAAGCACTGATCAATTTATGGCAAACCTCCAAAAAGGAAACAGTGGAGCATCCTCATGCCTTGCTGGTGTTGATACTGAAAAACGAAGCTTTAAATTACTTGAAACATGAGGTCGTAAAACAAGTCGCTTTGGAAACAATTGCTTCCGGTATGACACGCGACATAAATTACCGGATTGCCACCTTGGAGGCATGCGACCCTCAAGAGCTTTTTTCAGCCGAAATAACCGAGATTGTGAAGAAAACACTCCACTCACTTCCCGAACAGACACGCCACATATTTGAAATGAGCCGATACGAACATTTATCGGTAAAAGAAATAGCCGAAACGCTAAAGATAAGCCCCAAAAGCGTTGAGTACCACATCACTCAATCGCTGAAAGCACTCCGTGCCACCTTGAAAGAATACCTCCCTCTTTTCTTTTTCTTGTTCAGATTATAAAAAAGAATTGTTCCGTTTAGGGATTTTGAAAGTTGGGTTGTCTATATATCAACATGGACAAAGAACTATTACAACGATACGTGGAAGGACGTGTTTCTAACGCAGATATAGAAACAGTGGTAGCCTGGTTAGATGCAGACGAGAGTAACGTGCGCGAAATGATGACGCTACATAAATTAAATGATATAGCTCTCCTCAACCCGACGAAATATCAGAAAGCAGTCTCACTCAAAAAGCGGCAATTACCGCTTCGGAAGCTGGCGCTCGAATTAGCGAAGATAGCTGCTATCTTCTGCATAGCAGCAGTAGGTATGTACTTGATACAAAATAATCAATCTGTAGCCGAATCGCCAATCGCTAATCAAACCCTGTACGTTCCTGCCGGACAACGCGCCGAGTTGACGCTTCCCGACAGCACCCGCATCTGGCTCAATGCCCAAAGTCGCCTCACTTACCCTACCCGATTTGCAGACGGATATCGCGAGATACTGTTGGACGGGGAAGCCTATTTTGAAGTAAAACACAACAAAGAGCAACCCTTCATTGTCAAAACCAAGGCGGTAGATATTCAGGTACTGGGTACGGAGTTTAATGTGATAGCCTATTCCGCCAACCCAGCAGTCGAGATAGCCTTGCTAAGAGGAAGCATTGAACTTAAACCTGCCGGAATGAAACAAAGCTACCTGATGACGGCAAACGAATTGGTCAGATGGAAAGAAGGTAAGTTCTTCACCTCGCAGATAAACGATTATGACTATTTCAGGTGGAAAGAAGGACTCATCTGCTTCAATAATGAAACGGTTGGAAGCATCATCGACAAATTGCAACTCTACTTCGATGTAAAAATCAACGTAAACAAAGACAGCCTGCTGAAACAAAGATACACCGGTAAGTTCCGTACCAAGGATGGCGTAGAACAAGTGTTGAAAGTATTACAACTTGAACACCGGTTTACCTATATCAAAGATAACGAACAAAATGTAATAACCATTAAATAAGAATGCCTATGTAACAGAGAAGGATAGCAGAAAAAACAGGCCGGATTATGCGGCAACACAACCCGGCCTCAAAGTCAGAAGCAGTCTGACTTTATTTATTCAGTAAGTAACAACTTAAAGAACTATACAAAGTTATGAAAAAAAAAGCAGACAGGCATAAATACGCCTTGCAATCATGTATTTTTAAACACCTATTTAGAGTTATGAAATTGACCTCACTTTTCTTACTTTTAGGTATGTCGATGATATGGGCCACCAATGCAGACTCACAAACTGCGCGTGTAAACATTCAGGCGACCAATGTACAAGCAAAAGAGATCATCAATCAGATTGAAGAACAAACCGATTATCTCTTTGTATATAATTACGACAAGGTAGATTTGTCGCGAAAGCTCACCCTTCATGCATCCAACACCTCCGTAGCCGAAGTCTTAGCTAAGATGTTCGAACACTCAGACGTGATCTATGCCATGGAGGGCAACAACATCCTCCTTATGAAACGTAACGAATCCCTTGAGAAACTGCAAAACGCCAAGCGCATAACCGGCACCGTAACGGATGCCCATGGCGAAGCCATCATTGGAGCCAATGTGGTAGAGAAAGGAACGAGTAACGGTGTTATTACGGATATCGATGGCAAATTCTCTTTACAAATAAGCACGAATGTCACCCTTGTTGTTTCCTATATCGGATATAATACACAAGAGGTAGCAGTAGGAAATCAAACCAACCTGAAAATTACCCTTTTAGAAAGTACGCTTGGCTTGAATGAAGTAGTCGTTGTTGGTTATGGTACCCAGAAAAAAGGAGAGGTAGCCAGCTCCATCATCAGTGTGAAAGCAGAAGACTTCATCAAAGTTCCTTCTCCCGATGCTGCACAGATGATTCGTGGGCAAGTAGCCGGCTTGGCTATTATCTCGCCCGACGCCAACCCTACTTCTACGTCTCAAATCAGCTTGCGTGGTATCACCACCTTGAAGTCGAGTGCAAGTCCATTAGTCTTGATTGACGGTATACCCGGTGACTTAATCACCGTATCCCCTGATGATATTGAGCAAATAGACGTATTGAAAGATGGTTCGGCAGCTGCTATCTATGGAACGCGCGGTACGAATGGTGTAATCATTATCACCACCAAGAACGCCAAAGGCGAGATGCCGACAACCGTAGATGTAAATGCCTACCTTTCCACTCAACAGATTACCCGCAAACTGCCGTTTATGACGATAGACCAATACCTTGATAAAGTAAAGCAGGGAAAACCCGGCGCCCAGGATAATGGAGGTCGTGTCAACTGGTTAGACGAAGTATTGCAAACTCCTTTAACGCAAGTCTATAATGTCAGCCTGCGGGGTGGAAGCCGGACAACTAATTATACGGCCAGCTTTGAATATCGTGGACTGAACGGACTTATCAAGCGCTCAAACAATCAAATGATATATCCGCGTGTAGAAGTAACCCACCGGATGTTTGAGAATAAACTGAGGATAAATGCCAACCTCAGTGGCTATCAACAATCGTACTTTTCGGGTTCAGATGGCGGAAGCTATAACAGTGGCGTATATAGAAATGCTTTAACTTTCAATCCAACAGATCCTATTAAAGACGCCAATGGCGTATGGAGCGAAAGCCCTTCTAAAACGGATTATTTCAATCCGCTTGCTCTTCTGTATGAAGTGGAAGGACAGAACCAGGCAACGAATCTAAGGATGAATGCTTCCGTCAATTTCACTCCTATTGAAGGATTAGATATCAAGTACTTAATATCAAGCAACACCTATAATCAGGTGAGGGGATATTACGAAACGCAAAAGCATATCTCAACGGTAAGAGAAAATAAAAACGGATTTGCTTCCCGAGGTACAACTCGCTCAATAAATGATTTGAGTGAATTTACGGTTCAGTACAAAAAAACCCTGGCTACCGATCATACATTTACTATCTTAGGCGGCTATAGCTATATGAATACGAATTACCAGAATTACTGGATGCAAAACTGGGACTTTCCTTCAGACGACTATACCTATAACTCCATGCAATCCGGGCAAGCCTTACGTGACGGCCGAGCCAATGAAAATTCGGAACAACGTGAAAACAAATTGATCGGTTATTTCGGACGTTTGAATTATAGTTTCCAAGGCAAATATATTGTAGCTGCCAGTGTACGTTACGAAGGTTCATCCAAGTTTGGAGCCGACCATAAGTGGGGTACATTCCCGGCTGCATCCATTGCCTGGAATATCAAAGGAGAAGGTTTCTTAGCCGATGTGCAGACATTAAGCTCCTTGAAACTTAGGGCTGGTTATGGGGTGACAGGTACGGAACCTTCAGATCCCTATATGTCACTCAACACACTCAGCTTTGGAGATTATGCCTATATCAATGGAGCCTGGATTAAGTCTATCCGTCCGAATTCAAATCCTAACCCTGATTTGCGATGGGAAAAGAAAGAAGAAATCAATATCGGTATAGACTTTGGATTCTTTGACGAACGCCTCACGGGTAGTATCGACTGGTATAACCGTGAAACCAATGATTTGTTGTGGGATTATACCGTACCATCTCCTCCGTATTTATTCTCCAGCATGATAGCCAATGCAGGATCAATGAGAAACACCGGAGTAGAAGTGTCATTGCGGGCTATACCTGTCCAGACAAAGGATTTCCAATGGGCTACGAATGCTAATTATTCTACCAATAAGAATGAATTGCTTTCTTTATCCAACGATCAGTTTATTTCCAGTGGTTATTCCGACCAAGGTGGAACGGGTGAACCTATGCAACAGTCTACACACCGTATTCAGGAAGGTCAACCCATTGGTAATTTCTACGGATTCAAAAGTATTGACATTGATGACACCGGCCATTGGATTATTGAAGGCGAAGACGGGAACCCCAAACCCATATCCCAACAACAACCAACGGATAAGAAAATATTGGGTAACGGCTTGCCCAAGCATTACCTGAACTGGAACAATTCCATATCGTATAAGAATTTCGATTTAGGCGTCACCATGCGTGGAGCTTTTGGATTCCAAATCCTGAATATGCCGGAATTACAATACGGAGCTCCGGTTATGCTTTCCAGAGGTAACATTATGCAAAAAGCGTATGAGAATGTCTATGGGAAAAGACCCCTGGCTGATGACCAGGAATTACAGTATGTAAGCTATTATCTGGAAGACGGAGACTATTGGAAAATAGACAACCTGACTTTAGGATATACGTTAAACCTGCACAATAAATGGATAGAACGTTTCCGTATCTATGGGACCATTTCCAATCTGGCTGTTATCACCGGCTATGGCGGAATTGACCCGGAAATAAGCATTAGTGGATTGGCTCCGGGACGAGACGACAAAAACAGATTCCCGGCCGCCCGTACATTTACCCTTGGCGCATCATTCAAATTTTAAAAAAGACAGTATATGAAAACATATAGTAAAATACTTATTACCTTATTATTAATCAGTAGCACGTATAGCTGCAGTAACGACATGAATGAAAAAGTATTCTCGTCGGTAACGGAGCAAAGCTATAATTATACGGTTAAAGATTTTTATCCGGTTGTTGGAAGTGTATATCCTCCTTTACGGAATCTTACCAGTCACGGAGGATATTTTTGTGCGCAGGAAGTAACGGCTGATGCAATCGTGATGCCCCCCAATGCATCCGGTTGGGACGACGGAGGTATTTACCGCCGTATGCATTATCATACATGGAACTCTGAACAAGCCCATGTATCCGATATCTGGAGCTGGTTCTATCGGGGAATTCTGCTTTGTAATAATGTGATTGACCAAATAGAGAACGGCATCGTTCCTGCTCCCTCGGCTGCTGATAAAGAACAAGGGCTCGCTGAGGTAAGAGCTGTCCGCGCCTACTATTATTGGTTGGTTTGTGATAACTTTGGCGATGCACCTTTGGTGTACACTAAATCAAGCGACTTGCCGGCAAAAAGTTCACGGCTTGAAATCTATAACTTTATTGTTAGCGAACTACAGGAAGTAATCCCCAAATTAAATGAAACACAAGGGGGGACTATGTACGGACGGATTAACAAATGGGCAGGAAAAGCCTTGTTGGCCAATATTTATCTGAATGCGGAAGTCTATTCAGGACAGGCGCACTATGTGGAGGCTATTGCTCAATGCGATGATATCATCAACAGTGGTAAATGCGCCTTGGAGCCGAATTATAACGCATCCTTTCGGGCACACGGCGTAGAATCGTCGAAAGAGGTTTTGTTTACAGTTCCTTTTGATAAGACGTTGGCTGGTGGACAATCTATCCACATGTATTCATGGCATGGCGAATTGAAAAAGAAATTTGAAACAGAAGCTACTCCCTGGGGTAGTGGTTCAGCCATGGGCGTTAGCCAGTTTATCGATACGTATGAGGCAGGCGATTCACGCTTGGAAGATACATGGTTAATGGGCAATCAAATAGCTGCTAACGGAGAACAAATAGTAGGAACGTATGACCAAAAAGGGGAGCCTCTTGTCTTTACAAAAGACATCCCCAATGCTAATTATACAAAAGAAGCTGAAGGATATCGGATGTTTAAGTACGAAATAGAACCGGGAACTACCGGAGGTTCAACAACGGATATCCCCGTGTTTCGCTATGCTCAGGTATTGCTGATGAAAGCAGAATGTTTACTGCGGACAAATCAGTCGGGCGCCGGAGCTTTGGTAATGCAGGTACGCCAGCGAGCATTTAAAGACAATCCTTCCAAAGCTACTGTTACGGATGATCAATTAAAGGGCAACTCGGCTTATCATTATGGCTATGTGGAAAATTATACCGTTTCTGAACCGGGAGACCAATCCCCTGTTTTATACGGTCGTATGTTGGATGAACTGGGATGGGAATTTGCCTGGGAATTGACGCGCAGAAGAGATTTGATTCGTTTCGGTGTGTTTACCACAAAGAGTTGGTTATCGCATAAACCGCAAGGTGAATATCGTACCGTTTTCCCAATTCCCGAAAGAGTATTAACTTCGAACCCGAATTTGGTGCAAAATCCAAGCTATACTAATTAATAACAACTACAGATGAAACATTCTATTTCATTACTTATTTTATCCTGTGTAGCCCTTATGGGCTGCCAGGATATTGGAACATCAGACAAACAGCCGCTGAAGAAAATTCAAGCGGTGGATTTTTCGCATGTGAAGATTACAGACAATTTCTGGGCGCCCCGGCTGAAGAGCCATGCTACCACTACATTGGCTGTTTGCATTGACCAGATTGAGAATCAGACGGGGCGGATGCGTAACTTCGAGAATGCCGCCAAAGGTGAGGGAGAACATTCTGGTATCTTCTTCGATGACTCGGATGTGTATAAAGCGCTCGAGGGAATTGCCTATGCATTAAAGAATAATCCCAACCCTGAACTGGAAAAGAAAGCGGACGAGTGGATTGATAAATTCGCAGCTGCCCAGCAGCCTGACGGATATATCAATACTTTCTACACCCTTACCGGTCTGGAGAAACGCTGGCATAATATGGATAAACACGAGATGTATTGTGCCGGCCACATGATAGAAGCGGCAGTGGCTTACTATCAGGCTACAGGGAAACGGAAGTTGTTAGACGTTTCTATCCGTATGGCTAATCACATGATGGATACCTTCGGCCCCGGTAAACGCAATTGGGTACCCGGACATGAAGAGATTGAGTTGGCGCTTGTTAAGCTATATGGCGCTACGAAAGATGAACGTTATCTCGGCTTTGCCAACTGGCTACTTGAAGAACGCGGACACGGCTACGGAAGCAAAGGCGACGAAGGAACATGGAATCCTGTTTATTATCAGGACGACGCTCCTGTACGCGAGATGACAGACATTGCCGGGCACGCTGTCCGTGCCATGTATCTGTATTGCGGAATGGCGGATGTCGCTGCCCTCAAGAATGATACCGGATATATTGATGCCTTGGACCGGCTGTGGGATGATGTGGTACTACGCAATATGTATGTCACCGGCGGTATAGGCTCTTCGCATCATAACGAAGGCTTTACCGAGGATTACGACCTCCCGAACCACGATGCCTACTGTGAGACCTGCGCTTCGGTGGGGATGGTGTACTGGAATTGGCGAATGAATCAGTTCTCCGGCGACTCCAAATATGTAGACGTGCTGGAACGTTCGATGTATAACGGCGCTTTAGCCGGGGTTTCATTAGTTGGAGACCGCTTCTTCTACGTAAATCCATTGGCCTCTGATGGAGACCATCATCGGAAGGCTTGGTATGGAACGGCATGTTGCCCCAGTCAGGTTTCCCGTTTCCTTCCTTCCATTGGCAATTATATCTATGGAGTATCGACTGATGCGGTATGGGTAAACCTTTATATCGGCAATACGGCAGAGTTTGATGCCGGAAAGAACACAGTGAAATTAGAACAGGAAACAAACTATCCTTGGGATGGAACGGTGAGATTAACGGTACAATCTTCTTTCAATAAAGATCTCAGACTTCGCATTCCCGGCTGGTGTAAGACATACACCCTTACGGTTAATGGAGAGAAGCAGACGTTGAACCTTGAACAAGGCTATGCCGTACTTAATCGTGCATGGAAGGTGGGCGATCAAATCACACTGAGCTTAGATATGCCCGTTGAGGTAGTTGCTGCCGACCCGCATGTGAAAGAGGATATCGGTAAACGTGCCATCCAACGTGGTCCATTAGTGTATTGCATCGAAGCAGCCGACAACAAAACGGATTTCAACATGATAAGGCTCTCGCCGGATACTAAATTCCAAACGGATTTTGTTTCGGACTTGAATGGGATTGTTGAAATCAAAGCATTTTCCGACAACCGCGAAGTAGCTTTCATTCCCTACTACAGTTGGGATAATCGCGAAGCCGGGGAGATGAAAGTATGGCTTGATTACATAGAGAACTAAATGTACATCAGATGAAGAAATATTTATTAGCAGGTTTATTTTTCACGGTGACAGCCATTGCGGTTGTCGCTGTGAAAAATACAGACCAGCCAAGCACTGTAAATTATGCCAATAACCGCTACCCACTGGTAGAGAAGCCGTATATGGAACTGCCTATTGGTGCAATAAAACCGACAGGTTGGCTGGGTGAACAGATGAACCGGATGTGTACAGGTATGACCGGACATTTGGATAGTATATACGCAAAAGTCATGGGGCCACGCAATGGCTGGCTGGGTGGTGACGGGGATGTATGGGAACGTGGCCCGTATTGGATTGATGGTCTTCTCCCCCTGGCTTATATTATGAATGACAAAGCGTTGAAAGAGAAAGTACAGCCTTGGATAGAATGGACACTTGCTTCGCAAAAGCCGAATGGTTACTTTGGCCCGGATACCGACAGAGGCCCCGAACGGGGTTTGCAACGCGACAATGCCCACGACTGGTGGCCTAAAATGGTCGTGCTGAAAATTTTGCAGCAATATTATTCGGCTACGGGAGACAAAAGGGTGATTCCTTTCCTTACCAAGTACTTCAAGTATCAATTAGAGCAACTCCCGCAAAATCCGTTGGGTAAATGGACGTTCTGGGGAGAACAACGTGGAGGTGACAACCTGATGATTGTCTACTGGCTCTACAATATCACAGGCGATACGTTCCTGCTTGAACTGGGTGAGCTTATTCATAAACAGACTTTCAATTGGACGGATGTATTCTTGAATCAGCGTCATCTCTCTACGGAAAATAGTTTGCACTGCGTGAATCTGGGGCAAGGCTTTAAGGAACCGGTCATCTACTTCCAACAGAGCAAAAACCCCTCTCAGATAGCGGCTGTCAAGAAAGCTGTAACGGATATGCGCACCACGCTTGCTTTTCCTATAGGACTATGGGGTGGTGACGAATTGCTCCGTTTCGGGAATCCCATACAAGGCTCGGAATTATGCACTGCCGTAGAGATGATGTTCTCATTAGAAGCCATCCTTGAAATTACCGGCGACGTACAATGGGCTGATCATCTCGAACGGGTGGCCTACAATGCATTGCCTACTCAGATTACGGATGATTTCTCTGCAAGGCAGTATTACCAGCAAGTCAATCAGGTGCAGATTACACGTGAGGCGCGTATGTTCTCCACTCCTCACGAAGAAACAGATATCCTCTTTGGTGAACTAAGCGGTTATCCTTGCTGTACCTCTAATCTGCATCAGGGGTGGCCGAAGCTAACGCAAAATCTTTGGTATGCAACTGCCGACAATGGAGTCGGAGCCTTGATATATGCCCCATCTGAAGTAACTCTTCAAGTGGCCAACGCTATCCCAGTACATATATCGGAAGAGACACAATATCCTTTTGATGAAAACATCCGTTTTCGTTTTGCCTTCCCCGACAAGAAGATAAAGAAAGCTTTTTTCCCCTTCCACCTTCGCATTCCTGCCTGGTGTGCCGCTCCTGTTATTCGCTTGAATGGCGAGACTCTTAATGTAGCAGCTCATGCAGGAGAAATATGTCGCATCAGCCGCGAATGGAAACAGGATGATGTGCTTACAATAGAACTACCCATGAAGGTAGAGGTAAGCTATTGGTATGACGGAGCCGCCGTTGTAGAACGCGGACCCTTAGTTTATGCTTTGAAGATGAATGAGAAATGGGAAAAGAAAGTAGATGAACGCGCGAATACAGGCCATTATGGAGAATGGTACTACGAGGTGACTTCAGACTCGCCTTGGAACTACAGTTTAAACCGTACGAATCTTCTTCCGAATGCCATCGCTACGAGTTTCATAGTTGAAAAGTCGTCTTCCATTGCAACCTATCCTTGGACATTGAAAGATGCGCCCGTCACCATCAAAACCAAAGCCCGCCGGATCCCGCGCTGGCAGGTGTACAACGGTTCGGCAGGCCCCATTCAATATCATTCACAAAGCAGGGACGTATTGGGCGAGGAAGAAACCATCGAGTTAATCCCCTACGGCTGTACGACTCTCCGTGTAACTGAATTTCCTATCCGTTAAAGCCATACCCATGAAGCAACAAACAGATAAACGGATTAAATGGACCTATTTTTGGTCAATTTGCCATCCATTTTTTAAAGAAGCAATGGCCCTTTAATGAACCGGCCATCCGGGATACGTTTATTCCGACAACGTATGAAGAACAAATAGCCTTGGCGCGTATAAACAACCAACTCACCTGGTATGACTCGATGAGGCGTCTCTACTCATATTATGCCAAAAGAGAAGATAAAGTTCAGGCTTTGCGCATACTTGAAGGACTGTATCTGGAATATCCGTATGACGCGGAATATGTGGAATTAGCGGCCAATCTCTGCCTGTTACTCGGCGAAAAGGAAAAGGCGCAATTCTATTTATGGAAGCATAAAACCCTTAAAGCAATCCAATCTCCATCATGACAAACACAATGAAACAAACAATCTTACTTTATTTGGCTTTATTCTGTCTAACTACATTTACATCTTGTCAGCAGAAGCGCCAAAGCGAAAAAGCCTTTATTGAACAGGCTGTATGGGAGGCATACATGGATAAATTTAATCAGTTGGATGATGAATTGTACGTGCAGAATATCCCGAATAGCAAGGCTAAGGAGTTCCTGGAAAACAAAATCCCCCTATTTGACTGTCCTGACAAGCAATTAGTGGAAACGTATTACTTCCGATGGTGGACGTATCGGAAACATGTTAAGAAGATACCGTCCGGTTATGTAATTTCCGAATTTTTACCGGATGTCAGTTGGGCTGGAAAGTACAATACCATCAGTTGTGCTGCAGCTCATCATATATACGAGGGGCGATGGTTAAACGATGAGCATATTATTGCTGACTATGCTCGCTTCTGGTTCTCTGGTGAAGGTAATCCCCGGTTGTATAGTTTCTGGGCAGCCAATGCTATTTACAATTACTACCTTATACATCCTGATATAGAATTACTAACCTCCCTTTATCCTTCCTTGAAGGATAATTTCTCGCAATGGGAAGCGGAGAAGCGCGATTCTACGCAACTCTTTTGGCAGACAGATAACAGAGACGGGATGGAGGTGTCTGTATCGGGTAGTCTGGCTCCGGGCAATAAAGGATATCGGGCAACTATCAATAGCTATATGTATGGTGAGGCAGAGGCGCTCTCGAACATAGCCAAGTTAGTTGGAGACGAGAACGGACAGACTTTTTACCGCCAAAAGGCTGAAGAATTAAAAGAATTAATCAACACTCGCCTTTGGGACAGTGAAGCGGGCTTCTACAAAGTTATTCCAAAGAATAGAACAGGAGAATTCTCTCCCGTTCGCGAACAGCATGGCTATACCCCCTGGTACTTTCATATTGCGCCGGATTCGTATGCTAATGCCTGGAAGCAATTGTTAGACAAAGAAGGTTTTTGGGCGCCTTTCGGACCTACAACGGTTGAGCAAAGGGTGCCCGGATTCAGGATTTCTTACGAAGGACATGAATGTCAATGGAACGGACCAAGCTGGCCTTATTCTACGACAATCACCCTTGTAGGATTAGCCAATCTGCTGAACGACAACTCATCGTCCCCACTTACGGCAAAAGACTATCTGGATTTGCTGACGCTATACAGCAGAAGCCATAGCCTTCAAAAAGAAGATGGTACCATCGTACCCTGGATAGATGAAAACCTCAATCCCTATACAGGTGATTGGATTTCGCGTACCCGATTAAAGACGATGAAGAATAACACTTGGGATCCATCCAAAGGGGGCGTAGAAAGAGGGAAAGATTACAACCACTCCGGTTTTTGCGATTTAGTTATCACCGGTCTGATAGGTATTCGTCCTCAAGAGGGTGAACAACTAACAATCAACCCGCTTATCCCCGCAAACACCTGGGATTATTTCTGCTTAGATAATCTGATATATAAGAACCATAAGATATCCGTTGTGTACGATAAATACGGAACCAAATACAAACAAGGAAAGGGCTTTATGATATTCGTAGATGGAGTTTTAAAAGAGAAAGCAGCCTCTTTTGGGAAGATGACTATAGAAACTATTAGTTACGATCCTTCTGTATATTAACGATATTCCATTATTGTTCCAAGCCGGTTTTACCTGAGTATCCCTTTTCGGCATATTGCTAATTTGTGATAAATACTTTACAAATTGTCAGGAAA
>BNTS01000063.1 GCA_025996775.1 Bacteroidia bacterium
AACTTACAGCCGGATTATCAAGACTGACCCTAACGAGAAAGATCGTTATTTCATTTCTTATCAAGGTAGAGTACCTGAGCATGTAGAAGAGCTAAACATGCTGTTCCCACGTATGTATAGCCAGCAACCCAGCCATATTGAGCAATATAAAAGCTGGGCCGGAATAAAAGGTAAACCTGTAACTTATGATCGTTTAGGTGAAAAGGTGACAGTAGTGAAACCTACCTTTGCTGAAAACCTCAGATATTTCTTCAATTACCAGCTCAACTATATGTATTGGCGGTACTTTATGTGGAACTTCTCCGGTCGGCAGAACGATATTCAAGGACAGGGAGACCCCCTGAACGGCAATTGGATTACAGGTATCGGTTTTATTGACGAGGTACTTGTTGGTCCCGCGGATCACCTGCCCTTTGATATGGAACACAATAAAGGTCATAACGTATTTTATCTGCTTCCCCTGCTATTAGGGTTAATCGGCTTGTTCTATCAGGCCAATTCAGGTCAGAAAGGGATAGAGGGATTTTGGATTACTTTCTTCCTCTTCTTTATGACAGGTATAGCTATTGTGCTTTATCTCAACCAAACGCCTCTACAACCCCGTGAACGGGATTATGCGTATGCCGGCTCGTTCTATGCCTTCTGTATATGGATAGGATTTGGGGTGGCGGGTCTGGCTAAGTTGCTGGAGAAGTATGCCAGGACGCCGGTTGTTGTCGCCGGGATTGCAGCTTCGCTCTTATGCCTCTTGGTGCCCATCCAGATGGCCGGGCAAACCTGGGATGACCACGATCGTTCCGGTCGGTATACGACTCGTGACTACGGACAAAATTACTTGCAGTCGTGTGAACCCAATGCCATTATATTCACCAATGGAGATAACGATACCTTCCCCTTGTGGTATGCACAGGAGGTGGAAGGAATCCGTACCGATGTGCGCGTATGTAACACCAGTTATTTGCAAACCGACTGGTATATCAACCAGATGAAGCGTCAGACTTATACCTCGGATGTGTTGCCTATCTCGTGGGGTCCGGCAGATTATATACAAGGCACACGAGACGCCGCCATGATCATCCCGGCTATCAACCAGCCCATGGATTTAAAAGTGGCTTTAGACTTCGTTCGTTCCAACGATCCACGCTATAAAAAAGTACAGGGATACAGTCAACCTCTCGACTACGTCCCTTCACAAACACTTAAAATGAAAGTGGATTCTGCGGCTGCGGTTAATAGCGGTACGATCAGCCCCAAATACGTGCCCTATATGGTGCCTGAGATGACGATTGACCTGACAAACAAGAATTACCTCGGAAAACAGGAACTTATCATATTAGATATGCTGCAAACCAACAATTGGCAGCGTCCGATGTATTATGCCATCACTGTATCCTCTGATCAGTACGTTCGCTTAGATCCTTACTTCCAACAAACCGGTATGGCTTATCGAATCGTTCCTATGGAAACGGCTGAAGGCAGTGTCAATCGCATCGACACGGAGAAGATGTACGACAACATCATGAACAAGTTCAAATGGGGAGGCGTGGACAAACCGGGCATCTATCTTGACGAGACCGTGATGCGTATGTGTAAAAGCTATCGTCTGAATGTGTTTAGCGTATTAGTCAAATCATTGATAGCCGAAGGTCAGAATGAAAAGGCGCTTGCTGCGCTCGACAAATGTATGGAAGTACTTCCGCCCGAAAATGTCCCCCTCGACATAAGCGGCATCTATCTTGGTGAATATTACTATGCGTTAGGCGCTAAAGAGAAGGCTGAACAGATATACGACCCCATGGCGCAGATTGCGGTTGATAACCTGAGATGGTATCAACGCCTCAGACCGGCGCAACAGGAGGCTATCCGTTACACGATAAACCAAAATATGTATATCCTTCAGCAGACATTGAATTTAGGCCAGGCAAATCAGTCGGAATTCGTTAACAAGTACAAGGGTGATTTCGAAAACTTCTTTAAACACTTTAGCGGATTACTTTCGGGTGAATAAATATGCTGATTGAACAACCTCCTTTTCTATATAGGGCTTTGTTCCCGGGGGGGATCTGGAGGATACCGGCCGACGAGAAGTGTGTTTACCTCACCTTCGACGATGGCCCTATCCCTGAGGTCACCCCTTGGGTTTTAGATAAACTGGATGCTTACCGGATAAAGGCTACCTTCTTCTGTGTAGGCGATAACGTGAGAAAGCATCCCGATACCTACCAACTGATTTTAGACCGTGGTCACCGTACCGGTAACCACACTTATAATCACATACAAGGCATCCGCTATCTCACACAAAACTACCTTGCCAATGTAGAAAAGGCTGCCGAATACATAGACAGTGACCTGTTTCGTTCGCCCCATGGACACATGCGCCTACCGCAGGTATTAGTCCTGCGCAAACGCTATCGCATCATCTTTTGGGATGTGGTCACGCGTGATTACAGCCCCCGCTTAACGCCTGCCGAAGTATTCGACGTAGTAAAGAGATACACCCGCAACGGCTCCATCATCGTCTTCCACGACTCCCTGAAGGCCGAAGCAAACATGAAAGAAGCCCTCCCACGCTCCATCGAATGGCTGCTTGAGGCAGGCTACCAATTCAAAACATTTTGATATGAAACGAACTTTGATTACATTGATTCTGTCCTTCCTTTTGATGCTGCATACGTTTGCTGCATCTGTATTGGAGGAAAAGCTGACGCAATTGAAAGACGTTAGCCAGGTTGAGCAGTTAGAGACCTCTAACTATGCTGAAAAGTATGTCGTGCGCTTTACCCAGCCTATCGACCACAAACATCCCGAAGCAGGTACCTTTACCCAGCGGGTAGTAATAAACCATAAAGGATTCGACCGTCCTACAGTTATCGTGACTGAAGGCTATGGCGCCAACTATGCACTTTCTCCCCGTTATCAAGACGAATTATCCCTCCTGCTCGGAACAAATGTTGTGGTGGTAGAGCATCGTTACTTTCTCGAATCGACCCCTGAACCCCTGAACTGGGACTACCTGACTGCCGAGAACTCAGCCTATGACCTTCATCACATAACAACTACCCTCAAACCCCTTTATACCGGCAAGTGGATTAGCACAGGCATCAGTAAAGGCGGACAAACCGTCATGATATACAGGACTTTCTTTCCCGACGATGTAGACATTTCCGTTCCTTATGTAGCTCCGTTGTGTCAAAGCCGGGAAGACGGTCGCCACGAAGTTTTTCTCCGTAAGGTAGGGACGAAAGGGGAACGTAAGCAGATTAAAGCTTTTCAAACCGAAGCGCTCAGGCGCAAAGACCGGATGCTGCCCTTGCTCGAGCGTTTCTGCCAAGAAAAGCAAATGAGTTTCCGCATCCCGATGGCTGAAGTGCTCGATTATTGTGTGCTTGAATATTCGTTCGCCTTCTGGCAATGGGGCACATCGGTGAGTACCATCCCTGCCCTGACATCAGACGACAAGGTGATATTCGACCATCTGATGAATATTGCCGGCCCTGATTACTTTGCCGAGAATTCACCTACTGTAAGCTTCTTCGTGCAAGCTGCCAAGGAACTTGGCTACTATGGCTACGACGTTAAGCCCTTCAGGAAATATCTGACGATTAATACGGCCACCGGTTATCTGGAAAAAATCATGCTCCCCGAAAGCGCCGGTCATATCACCTTCAACGAGACTTTATATCATAAGATATACAACTACTTGAAGGATAATGACCCCCAAATGATATTCATCTATGGTGAGGTAGACCCCTGGAGCGCAGTACATGCCCCGGAATTCAAAGGAAAGAAAAACGAACATTTCTATTTCCAGCCCCGAGGCAGCCACCGCACCCGCATCAGCAACATGCCCGAAGCCACCAAAAACGAGATCATAGCATTGTTAAAAAACTGGTTGGCCAACTCGCAGTAATAATATGTAGAGACGTGGCGTAGGCCCTTACATATCATGATCAACCAGGGCGAAATCTAATTGTTTGCGTTCGAGGTTGGCGGAGGCCACTTTGATGGTGATGGGGTCACCTAATTGGAAGCGGTGTTTGCGACGACGGCCTATGAGGCAGTAGTTCTTTTCGTCGAACTCGTAGTAGTCGTCTTGCAGATCGCGGATGGGTACTAAGCCCTCGCATTTGTTTTCGTTTAGCTCTACATATAGGCCCCATTCGGTTACACCTGAGATGACGCCGTCGAATACTTTGCCCAATTTATCGCTCATAAACTCTACCTGCTTGTATTTGATGGAGGCGCGTTCGGCATTGGCGGCTACCTGTTCCATGTTCGAGCTGTGATCGCACATGTCTTCGTACTTCTCTTTCGATACACTGCGACCGCCGGCTAAATAACGCTCCAAGAGACGGTGCACCATCATATCCGGATAGCGGCGGATGGGAGAGGTGAAATGGGTATAGTACTCGAAGGCCAGCCCGTAATGGCCGATATTATCCGTTGAATAACGGGCTTTCTGCATGGCGCGAACGGCCAGCGTTTCTATCAGGTTCTGCTCAGGCTTACCCTGAATCTGGTCTAATAGTTTGTTGATGCCTTTCGATATGTCGGTATTCTTGCCCTCCGTCTTCATCTTATAGCCAAAGCGACGGATAAAGGTTGCGAAGTTTTCCATCTTTTCAGGTGAAGGAAGGTCGTGCACACGATAGACAAACGTCTTTTTGGTTTTCCCCCCTGGTGCTTTGCCTATGAACTCGGCCACTGTTTTATTGGCAAGTAGCATAAATTCCTCTATCATTTTGTTGGCGTCTTTCGATTCTTTGAAATAAACATTCAGTGGCTTTCCCTTCTCGTCAATGTCAAACTTTACTTCGTAGCGGTCAAAGTTGATGGCGCCGCTACGGAAGCGTTTGGCGCGTAGTTTCTTGGCCAATGCATCCAGCGCAAGTATTTCTTCGCGGCAATCACCCTCACCTGTCTCGATTACGGTCTGAGCCTCTTCGTATGCAAACCGGCGGTCGCTCTTGATTACGGTGCGGACAATGCGGAACTTCTTCACTTCAGCGTTCCCGTCCAGCTCGAAGACGACGGCAAAGCAGAGCTTCTCTTCATCGGGACGAAGGGAGCAAACGAGGTTGCTCAGTCGTTCGGGCAGCATCGGGATGGTACGGTCTACCAGGTATACGGAAGTAGCCCGCTCTTGAGCCTCGCGTTCGATGATGCTTTCAGGCTTTACGTAATGGGTAACGTCGGCTATATGAACGCCTACCTCCCAGTTGCCGTTGGACAGGCGGCGAGCTGAGAGCGCGTCGTCGAAGTCCTTCGCATCCTTGGGATCGACGGTAAAGGTCAGCACCTCCCTGAAATCTTCCCGCTTGGATATCTCCTCGGAGGATATTGTTTCGGGGATACGTTCGGCCGCTTTCTCTACAGAGGCAGGATACTTATAAGGAAGTCCGAACTCGGCCAGGATAGCGTGCATCTCTGCCGAATTATCTCCGGCAATGCCCAGAATATCTATCACCTCTCCCAGCGGATTCTTGGCCTCATCGGGCCATTCAATGATGCGAACGATGGCTTTATCGCCATTCTTTCCACCCTTCAGTTTATCTTTGGGGATAAAAATATCGTTGGCAAGGGTCTTGTCTTCGGTTACGAGGAAGGCAAAGCCTTTGGTTACTTGCAGCTTCCCTACGTAAGTACGCTCCACGCGCTCCAGAATCTCCACCACCTCTGCTTCCGGCTCTGCTCCCCTGCGCTTGGCAAGGATTTGCACCTTCACCTTGTCGCCATTCATGGCATGACCGGAGTTGCGCTCGGCCACGAATACCGGAGCGCCTCCATCTTCGGGAAGGAAGGAGTTCTTACCGTTGCTGCGCCTGTGAAACTCGCCGACAGCAAGCGTTCCCAGGTTGTTGAGGCGGTAACGTCCGCGATCTGTTTCAGTGATAATATCCTCGCCGGCCAAGTCGTACAGGATATCCACCACCTGTAATTTCTGCACTTGGCTCTCTATACCAATTAGTTTGCTAATTTGTTTGTAGTTGAACATCTCCCGTGGAGACGATTGAAAGGCTGCCATGACAGCTTGTATCATCTGGTGTTTCTTCATGCGTTTCGGATTGCTTCTTCTCTGCTCCTTGACGTCTTTATTTTTAGGTTTGTTTTTTGACATAATCCATTTGTTTTTCAACATTCTTCATTAATCTGACAAAGATAAGGTTTCTTTCCCTTACCTCTTTCATTTTCTCCAGTTAAAAGAAGATGAAGAATAAATCAGTTTATTATGTTAGAGAAATTTGGTAATTAATATTTTTTTTTACCTTTGCAGCCTAATAATTATGAACATAATGAAATTAATCGTTTTTAAGAGTAGTTTTCTCGCGTGTGTGTTGTTGTTTTTGTGGACGGGCTGTGCGTCCCAGAAAGAAGTCGTGTATCTACAGGATGTAGAGCCACTTGTACAACAAAATATAGCCCAGAATTATGAGATGATTATCCACAGGGATGATTTACTGGGTATAATGGTGAATAGCAAGAACCCTGATCTGGCTTTACCATTTAATATGCCTTTGATAACTTATCAAGTGGGAAGTGAATCGGCATACACAGGAAACCAGCGAGTACTGGGCTTTCTGGTAGATATGGAAGGAAATATTGATTTCCCTATCTTGGGAAAAATAAAAGCCGAGGGTCTTACCCGCATGCAATTAACAAATCTGATCAAGACACGTTTAGTTAAAGAAGATTTGATAAAAGATGCAATCGTGACCATTCAGTTCCTGAATTTCAAAATCACCGTCATGGGCGAAGTAAACCGTCCCGGGTCGTTTTCAATCAACAGCGACAGGGTAACGTTGTTGGAGGCTCTGGGTATGGCGGGTGACTTGACCATATACGGTAAACGAGACCGTGTAGCCGTGATACGTGAGCGTGATGGAAAACGTACCACACTTTTCCATGATTTGCGTTCGGTGGACGTATTCCAGTCGCCCTGCTACTATTTACAGCAGAATGACATTATATATGTAGAACCTAATGCTGCTCGTGCCGGTCAAAGTTCTATCAATCAGAACAACTCAGTAGGAGTTTGGCTCTCGGCTGTCTCCATCCTGACGTCGGTTATTACCATGATTGTTGCCATTTCGAAATAATAGTTTGTTTATAATTTGTATGAAAATAATATTTTATGACTGAAGAACATAATACTTTTGACACGCGAGAAGAAGATAGCCAGATTAATTTATCAGATATAATCCATATCGTACGAACCAATTGGTATTGGTTTGTATTATCGATAGGCGTATGTTGCGGAATAGCTGCCATATACCTGCTCTGGGCACCTAAAGAATATTCACGCACAGCTTCTGTATTAATTAAAGATGATAAAAAAGGGGGCGGAGGAATCAGCGAATCGGCCGCCTTTGAAGATTTGACGATGTTCAGTACAAAACGGAATGTGGACAATGAAGTGATCGTATTCCAATCGGAGCAAATGATGACGAGCGTTGCCAAGCGTTTACACTTAGACATCAGTTATACCATCAGGAAGGGATTGCGTACTGTGGAGCTTTACACACATTCGCCCATCATCGTGCAATTCTTTGATGTTGAAGATACACAGGAGTTTTCGTTGGAGGCTACCCCCGTGTCTGACAAGGAATTCTTATTGAGTGATTTCTCCGATTCGAAAGAAACCATCACGGCAACCTTGAACGATACAATCATTACCCCTGTGGGAAAAGCGCTTGTTACCTCTTCGTTGTTTTTCGATGAAGAAGATTACAATGTACCAATTAAGGTGACAAAAAGCAATTTGACCGACGTAATCCGTAATTACCGGGAAGCCTTGCAAGTATCGCTCGCCAGTAAGACGGCTACTATAATCAATCTTACGCTAAAGGATCATAACATCTCGCGTGTGGATGATGTGCTGAACACGCTGATTGCCGTTTACAATGAAGCGGCTATCAATGATAAGAACCAGATTACGGTAAATACCTCCAACTTCATTGCCGAACGCTTAATTATCATTGAGAAAGAGCTTGGTCATGTAGACTCCGATATTGAGGCATTCAAGCGCGAGAACCGACTGACGGATCTTCAATCGGAAACGGGGATGTTCCTGCAAGAAAGTTCTAAATACAGCCAGAACCAATTGTCATTAATCAACCAGAAGCAGTTAGCTCAGTATATACGCGATTATTTGGTCAATCCGATCCGTATCTCGGAACTGATACCTGCCAATACGGGTATAACCGACGTGAACATCGAAAGCCAGATTGCCGAATACAATACAGCCTTGATTAAACGCGACCGCTTATTAGCCAATAGCAGCAACAAGAACCCGGTAGTGATGGATTTGAATAATTCGCTGAATGCCATGCGACAGTCTATTATTCGTGCTGTAGACAACCTGATTGTCGGCATAGATGTTCAAATCAAAAATGTACAGGAGCGCGACAATCAGAACACACGCCGAATCTCGGCTTTGCCGGGTCAGCAAAAGCAGGTGTTGTCTATCGAACGCCAACAGAAAATCAAGGAAGAGCTTTATCTATACCTGCTGAATAAGCGCGAAGAGAATGAGCTAACGCAGGCCATCACAGAAAGCAATGCCCGCATCATAGACCCTGCCACCGGACGCAATATCCCTGTGGCGCCCAAATCAAGCATTATCATGCTGGCGGCTCTGATTTTAGGAATCGTAATTCCTGCCGGCATATTTTGGGGGCACGAAATGCTGAACACCAGCGTACGTAACAGAAAAGATGTGGAAGACAATCTATCCATACCTTTGCTTGGCGATATTCCACTGAAAATACATAAAAAAGGGAAGGATACTGCAAAAGAAAAGGGTATAGTGATACGTGAAAGCGGGCGTGATTCCGTATCCGAAGCCTTCCGTATTATCCGTACCAATATGGACTTTATGCAAGTGAAAGCAGACAATATGCAGGTGGTACAGTTTATCTCCCTCAATCCCGGTTCAGGAAAGACCTTTATCTCCATGAACCTGGCTATGAGTATTGCCATGACGCATAAAAAAGTGATATTATTGGACTTAGACCTTCGTAAGCATACCCTCTCATCCTTTGTGCAGAAAGAGGAGAATACGTTTGGTATGAGCAATTATCTGTCTGCCCATACAATGGATTATCATACGTTGATTAATAAAAAGTTGCTGAACGATTCCGACCAGTTAGACATTATCTGTGCAGGTCCAATCCCGCCCAATCCCGCTGAATTGCTTCTGAGTGATCGCTTAGATAATTTGATCGAGTCATTGAGGCGTGAATACGACTATATCTTCCTTGATAATGTACCTGCAGGTCTGGTAGCCGACGCGAGCATCGTAAACAGGGTTGTCGATCTCACCTTATATGTTATTCGTGCCGGAGTGTTTGATAAACGACAATTGCCGGATCTTGAACGATTGTACAGGAATGAGAAATTCAAGAATATGGCTGTTATCCTGAATGCTGTGGACTATGAATCCGGCTATGGCCAATATGGATATGGCCATCAATATGGCTATAGTTATGGATATGGCTATGGTGGTAAACATGAGTCACAATTCTAAATTCTAATTATTAATGGGGATTTTCAAGCGGGCGATTCTTAAGACAAATTTACTGGAAGGGATGACGGATATACATTCGCATCTGCTTCCCGGTGTTGATGATGGTATGCAGACACGCGAGGATTCGCTGGAAGCGCTTGGCTATATGTATGAGTTAGGAGTGAAACATATCTACTGTACGCCTCACATTATGGCGGATTTGAAAGATAATACCCCCGAAGTTTTGCGAACGAAGTTTTCTGAGTTTGCAAAAGCCGCCCCTCAAGGATTGGAATTGAGATTGGCTGCGGAGTATATGATGGATGCAGGTTTTGAAGCCAAGATTAAGGAGGGCTTGCTGACGATGGCAAACCGGCATGTGCTGGTAGAGACCTCATACCTGTCGCCCCCTCCCAGCCTGATGGACTTGTTGTATGACTTGTCCGTGAATGGTTATATACCGGTTATTGCTCATCCTGAACGCTATATGTATATGTATGATAAAGATTACCGAAAGCTGAAAGAAAGCGGGAATAAATTCCAATTGAATCTCTTTTCCCTTGCAGGTACATATGGTCTTCCGGCTCAAAAGAAAGCGGTGAAGTTTCTGAAAGATGGTTTTTATGATTTTACCGGCTCTGATATCCATCATTTGGAAAACTATCAGTACTCTCTTCTTGAGCTTTCACTCTCACGCTCGCAACGCACGGAGCTGGAACGATTGTTAGACAATAATACGGATCTGTGGTAAAAGGAAAATATTTAAAATCGATATGTTTTGGGCTGATTATGACAATCGGGATCATGTCCGGATGCAGCACTCCGCAAGACGGTAATGGGATAGCTGTTACCATTGAACCACAGCGGTATTTTGCCGAGCATATAGCCGGTGACAAGTTCAGTATCCATTCGGTCGTTCCCAGCGGACAAAGCCCTGAAGTATATGACCCTACTCCTCAGGAAATGCTTCGCACCGGCAAGAGTCGCGCCTATCTGCGCATGGGTTATCTGGGTTTTGAGCAGGTATGGATGAAGAACATTCAGGAAAACAACCCAAAGATGCAGGTGTTTGATCTCTCCGAAGGGATAGACCTTATTAAGGATGACGAAGAGGATGTTGATGATGAACATAATCATCATCAACATTCGGGAGGAATTGATCCGCATACCTGGAGTTCTATTAAAGGGGCTAAGATGATTGCCAAGAATACTTTGAACGCTTTTATTACGTTGGATAAAGAAAGCGAGGACTATTACCGGCATAACTATGAGTCGTTGATGGCTGAGATAGAAGCAGCGGAGGCTTTTATACACCGGCAATTGGACACGCTGACTCACCGGGCCTTCATTATCTACCATCCGGCGCTCACTTACTTTGCCGACGAGTTTAACCTCGTGCAGTTCTGCATAGAGATGGATGGAAAAGAGCCTTCACCTGTTCAACTAAAAACGTTGGTGGATATGGCGAAAGAGCATCAGGTAAAGGTAGTATTTGTACAGCAGGAATTTGACCGGAAGAATGCCGAGCGGATAGCCGAAGAAACAAGTTGCCGCTTAGTTACAATCAATTTGCTGGACTACCATTGGGATAAAGAAATGATTAAAGTGGCTAACGCATTAGCAGGTGAATAAAAAACTGATAGAGATTGACCATATTACGGCGGAATATGATGACCGGAAAACCGTACTGAAGGATGTGTCGTTCACGCTTTACGAGGATGACTTCCTGGGTATTATTGGTCCTAACGGCGGAGGTAAGACGACCTTGCTGAAAGTGATTCTGGGGTTGCTGATTCCTGTTTCCGGTGAGGTTCATTTTTTCGACGACGGGAAGGAAGTACCTTCACTGAACATTGGCTATCTGCCGCAGATGAATGAGATAGACAAAAAATTCCCTATCTCTGTTCGCGAGGTAGTGAGCTCGGGACTTTTATCTGAAAAGCCGCTTTTTCATGCTTTTACCAAGGAACAGAAACAGCGGATAGATCGTGTAATGGAGCAAATGGGGCTGGAATCGCTATCTGCTCGTCCCATAGGCGAACTTTCGGGAGGACAGTTGCAGCGTACCCTCTTAGGCCGTGCTATTATATCCTGTCCTAAAGTGCTGATTCTCGACGAGCCAAGTTCGTACGTTGACCAACAGTTCGAAAAAATCCTCTACCAACTCCTGGAAGAGATTAACAAAGAAACCGCTATCATCCTCGTCTCTCACGATATCCAGACCGTAGAATCCATGGCCAAACACATTGTCCATGTAGGCGATGAATTAACAATTAACAAATGAATATGAGAACGTTGATTACAGGGGCGAGTGGCTTCATCGGCGGGTTTTTGGTGGAGGAAGCGCTTAGACGCGGACATGAGGTATGGGCTGGGGTGCGTGAAGGGAGTAGCCGTACTCATTTGCAAGATTCGCGTATTCGGTTTATCGACTTAAAATATAATGATAAAGCCGCGCTTACAAAACAGTTTGGCGATTTTGCTTCCTTAGAAGGGGGCTGGGATTACGTGATCCACAATGCAGGGGTGACGAAAACCTTACATGAAAAAGAATTTTCTCGAGTGAATGCCGGCTATACCGGGAACTTGATTGAGGCACTGGCTGCTGCAAACTTCAAGCCGAAAAAGTTTCTGTTAATGAGCAGCCTGAGCAGCTATGGACAAGGAGACGCGAAGACGCTTGCCCCTATCCGTTTAGACGATCCTCAACGACCTGAGTCTGTTTATGGAAAGAGCAAACTGGAGGCTGAAAGATTGGTTAGAAGCCAAGATTATTTCCCATACATCATTCTACGACCAACCGGCGTGTATGGCCCCGGTGAGAAAGATTACTTTGTGGAGATAAAGAGCATTCAAACAGGTTTCGATTTTACAGCCGGGCTTCATCCGCAACATATATCCTTTATCTATGTAAAAGATCTGGCGAAAGCTGTTCTCTTAGCTTTGGAGAGCGAGACAGCCCTCAACAAACATTATTTCGTTTCAGACGGATATGCCTATACCGATACTGAATTTGCTCACCTTATCCGGGAAATACTGGGGAAGAAGCATTTGCTTCGTGTACGCATTCCGATGGGATTGGTGTATATCGCCTGTGTTTGTTCCGAATGGTTTGGTAAACTGAGAGGCAAAACCATGACACTTAACCGCGATAAATACCAAATCCTAAAAGGGCGCAATTGGCTATGCGAAACTGCGCCCCTTCAGGAAGACCTGCACTTTATCCCTGCTTATCCGCTAAGACGGGGCTTGGAAGAAAGTATAGAATGGTATCGTGCCGAGGGCTGGCTTTAAATCAGTCTACCTTTTTGATACTACCCGAACCGGCCACTTCTTTTGTTATTGACTGCGGGTCACCATGATATTTGATACGTCCGCTACCGGCCACTTCGGCAGTGATGCTATTGTTCACACTAATTTCAATGTCGCCGCTTCCTGCAATCTCACATTTGATATCATCCACCCATAAGTCGAAAGCGCGAACTGTTCCGCTTCCGGCAATTTCGAAAGAAGCCTTTGTGATTTGTCCTCCCAAAATCAGTTTACCGGAACCGGATATATTACCATTGAATGAATTTCCGGCCACAGCCGGTGCATTCAGGTTGCCACTGCCGACGATATCTACATCAAATTTGTTTAAGATGAGAGAATCGTTGAAATTGACCTTTGTGCTTCCGGCCAGATCTAACTCCAGTTCATCCGTCAGCAAAGGATTGTTTACCGTAAAGTCTATACTCCCGGCAACATCCAACTTGTTCAGACCCGTAGAATTGGTAGTCACCGTAAAGACAGTAGGATTGAAACCTGTATTTTTATATTCTTCTTTCGGTACAATTTGAAGCTCAGAACCAATTACTTCAAAATCATACTTATCAAAGATATTCCGATCAACGGTAACCGTCAGACCCGGCGTCTCTTCTGATTGCGAATAGGTAAGATTAACCGATCCATTAGATACCTTAATCTTGCTATAATCACTAATACTAATCTCCTGCGTCACCAAGTCTCCATCCCCCTTAATCACCTGAAACGGAAAACAACTGCTAAGACCTAAAAGCCCCAAGCAACATAAAAACCCTAAAAATTCCTTTACTTTCATAACAATATCGTTTTAATTACTCTCTATCTATATAAGACGACAAATCTATTCAAAAAGTTACAATTCACACCATAAAATGATATTGAAGTTGACAAAAAAGGCAGCTTCAATCGATGTTGAAACTGCCGGGAAACTAATCCGAAAATATTTTTGTAAGCTGTGAGGATTAGTTGTTATTCATTTTGTTCACAATATCCAAAGTGTCGGAGGCGATGGTAAATTCTTCGTCGGTGGGGACTACGATGACGGTAACAGGGCTGTCGGGCTTACTGATTACCATTTCCTGACCACGCATACCGTTGTTCTTTTCGACATCTAAACGGATGCCTAAGAACTCCATGTCGGTGCAAACGGCTTCACGTGTACTCCACTGATTCTCTCCTACACCGCCGGTAAATACCAGGATGTCTAAGCCACCTAAAGCGGCGACATAGGCGCCAATGTACTTTTTGATGCGGTAGTTGTAGACCTGAAGTGCTAAGATGGCCCGTTTATCGCCTGCAGCAACGGCGGCTTCTATTTCGCGCATATCAGACGAGATGCCTGAAAGACCCAATACGCCGCTTTGTTTGTTTATAAAATCAGAAGCGTTTTGTGAACTCATTCCTTCATTCTCCATAATATAGAGTAAAGCACCGGCATCTAAATCTCCGCAGCGGGTGCCCATCAGCAGACCTTCAACCGGGGTCAGTCCCATACTAGTATCAATAGACTTACCGTTTTTGATGGCGGCTATGGAGCCACCGTTGCCAATATGTGCGGTGATAATGCGTTGCTCTTTATAAGGTACGCCCAATACTTCGCAGGCTCGTGCCGAAACATAGCGGTGGCTGGTTCCATGGAAACCGTAGCGGCGAACACCATAACGGGTATACATATCATAAGGTAGTCCATACATATAAGCGTAATCGGGCATAGTTTGGTGGAAAGCCGTATCGAAAACGCCTACTTGAGGCACTTTGGGCAACAATTTGCTCATAGCTTCGATACCTTTAAGATTGGGTGGATTATGCAGAGGAGCCAAGTCAATACATTCTACCATTTTGTGTACTACTTCCGGTGTAATCAATACACTGTTGCTGAACGTTTCAGCACCATGTACTACCCGATGTCCTACGGCGTCAATCTCATCGAACGACTTGATACAGCCATATTTCTCATCTTTGAGAATAGAGAGGATGAACTTGATGGCGGCCGTATGTTCGGGGAGGTTGCGCTCCAACGTTACTTTCTCGCCATTAGAAAGCGTGAACTTCAGAAACGAATCGGGCAGCCCCAGTTTCTCAACACCTCCTTGCGCCATCACCTCATGGTTGGTCATGTCGAACATCTTATACTTTACGGACGAACTGCCGCAATTTAAAACTAATATCTTCATTTTGAATATAGATTATTTCTTTTTATGAGCAATAGCCTGATTGGCCGATATGGCAACCATTTTATAGATATCTTCGGCCGAACATCCGCGTGACAAATCGTTTACAGGAGCACTCATGCCTTGAAGAATAGGTCCAACAGCCTCAGCGCCTCCTAAGCGCTCAACTAATTTGTATGCTATGTTTCCCACTTCAAGCGAGGGGAATATCAGTACGTTGGCTTTTCCGGCAACAGGGCTTCCGGGCGCTTTGCGGGAGGCAATTTCGGGAACTAATGCGGCATCGGTTTGAAGTTCGCCATCTATCAGCAGGTCTGGATTCATCTCATGAGCTAAACGAGTAGCTTCTACCACCTTGTCTACCATTTCGTTGGAAGCGCTGCCTTTGGTAGAGAAGCTCAGCATAGCCACACGCGGTTCGATTCCGGCAATAGCATGGGTGGTGCGGGCGGTAATAACAGCTATCTCAGCCAGTTCCTTAGCCGTAGGATTTGGAATTACTGCGCAGTCAGCAAAGACAAGCAGACCATGCTTTCCATACTCGGGAGCTTTGGTGAACATAAGGAAAGCGCCTGATACGCTACTAATGCCCGGGGCTGTTTTAATAATCTGCAAAGCCGGACGAAGTACATCGCCGGTAGTGTTTCGAGCACCAGCTATTTCTCCGTCGGCATCACCTGCCTTAATCATAAGGCAACCCAAGTAGAGCGGATTCTCAACAAGTTGAGCCGCTTTTTCTGGCGTCATCCCCTTTGCTTTACGAAGTTCGTAAAGCAAATCAATGTAAGCTGCCTTCCTGGGGCAACCAGTTGGGTTGATAACCGTTGCTTTCTCGATATGGCTTAACCCTTTGGCGACAGCTAACTGTTTAATTTCGGCGGGATCCCCTATCAAGAGAATATCTGCAACTTCGTCTGCCAGCAGTCTGTTGGCAGCTCTGAGCGTTCTATCCTCGTTTCCTTCGGGGAGAACAATACGCTGCTTATTAGCTTGAGCGTGCGCAATTATTTTTTGCATTAAATTCATGATGGAAGAAATTTATAATATTTTAGGTAACATTTCCCTACAAAAGTACGAAAATGCTATATGGAGTTTGCAAAATATGTAGAAAATTCGCAGTGCTACCCCTTAGTTTTAGAAGATTTAACAGAAATTCGCTACTTCGCGGGAGCCGGAAAGGATTTGTTGTAGTTCTTCGGCTGAAATATTAGGCGCTATTTTGCCCTGATGGGCTACGGATATTTTACCTCTTTCTTCAGATACTATGATAATGATGGCATCGGTTTCCATCGACATGCCTAAGGCCGAACGGTGACGCAGTCCAAAATCTTTTGGCAAAACGGCATGTTGGGCAACCGGAAGAATGCAAGCGGCGGCACGGATACGGTTGTCGGCGATGATGAGCGCGCCATCATGGAGCGGACTATTTTTGAAAAAGATGTTTTCAATCAGTCGGGCATTCACATCGGCATTGAATATTTCGCCGGTATGTTCGTAAACCGAAAGGTCCATCTCTTGGCGTATGACAATGAGCGCCCCCGTTTTTTTACGCGCCATATTCATACAGGCCAGAACAACGGGTGCTATATATTTGTTTTCATTTTCTGATTCGCCATTCTTTCCCTTGAATAGTTTGGTGAATATTTTCCAACCCCGGTGGGATCCCAGCGCAAAGAGAAAGCGGCGTATTTCATCCTGAAACAGAATAACCAATACAATAACACCCACGCTAATCAGTTTATCCAGAATGGCGCCCATCAATCGCATCTCTAATACCTGCGATACGATTATCCACACAGCTATAAAGGCTATAACGCCACTAAAGAGTACTATGGAACCTGAACTCTTCATCAATTTATATATCTGATACATGAAGAAGGCTACAAGTAGTATATCAATAACGTCTTTTATTCCGATGTGCATCCACATATGGCTTCGTTTATGTTAGTTGATTGAAAACTTTGATATTTGCCAACGATACGAACAGCTTCAACAGCGGCCTTAACATCATGTACGCGAAGAATATCACCTCCATTCAGTAGTGCCAATGTATTTAGTACGCTTGTTCCGTTTAGGCTGTCGCCTGGAGTAGAATCAAGTAGCTTATATATCATTGACTTGCGCGATATGCCCACCAAAAGTGGAAGGTTGAAGATGGCAAATTCTTTCAGCCTGGCCATCAGCTCATAATTTTGGTCAAGCGTCTTGCTAAAGCCAAAACCCGGATCAAGGATGATATCGTTCACTCCTAATGATTCCAACTCATAAATCTTATCAGCAAAATACTTCCGCATCTCTACAATCATATTATCGTAGGCCGTGAGTTGCTGCATGGCTTGAGGAGTACCACGCATGTGCATCAATATATAAGGTACCTTGAGGGAGACTATGGTGCGGAACATATCAGTATCTAATTCGCCGCCGGCTATATCATTGATAATATCTGCCCCGTACTCTTCCACCGCAAAGCGAGCTACATCGGCTCTAAAAGTATCAATCGAAACAATGGCTTCGGGATAATCTGCTTGTATAATCTTCAAGGCAAGAGCCAAGCGCTGCCTTTCTTCCAAAGGAGAAACTTCAGCAGCTCCGGGGCGTGACGAATAGCCTCCAATATCAATAATACCAGCTCCTTCACTCAGAATAGCCTCAATACGACTGTGGATAGCAACTTCGGTCTGCTTGCGACTACCGGCGTAGAAAGAATCGGGTGTGATGTTCAGGATGCCCATCACTATTGGCGACTGGAGGGATAGTAATTTTCCCTTTACTTGGATTACTTTATTATTCACTTATTTTGAGTCAAACTATTTCTTGCAAAAATACGTAAATAATATAATATCTCTTACATTTGTAGTTTATAAAACATGATGGAAGGAGACACTGATGGAAATTTCTGAGTTATACGAATTGTTTTTGCATCATCCGCAGATTACGACAGACAGCCGAAATTGCCCAGCCGGCTCTCTCTTCTTTGCCTTGAAGGGAGCAAATTTCGACGGGAATCAATTTGCTGAAAAAGCACTCTCTATAGGAGCTGATTACGCCATTATTGACAATCCAAAGTATGCTTTAGGTGAACGTACTATTGTTGTAAAAGACGTACTAAAGGCCTTGCAAAACTTGGCTCAACGCCATAGGAAGACGGTCGGCATACCTGTTATCGGCATTACCGGCACCAATGGAAAGACGACCACCAAGGAACTGCTGGCCTCTGTTCTGACTTCAAAATTTAATTTGCTTTATACGGAAGGAAACCTGAATAACCAGATAGGTGTACCGCTCACTCTGCTCAGATTGACTCACGAGCACGAGATGGCCGTGATAGAAATGGGCGCCAGTCATCCCGGCGACATTAAAGAACTGGTAGAGATAGCACAGCCCAACTACGGGATTATAACCAACGTAGGTCATGCGCATCTGGAAGGCTTTGGCTCATTTGAGAATGTAGTGAAAACGAAGAGGGAGCTCTATGATTATATACGGAGTACCAAGGGCACTGTCTTTATTAATAAGGAAGACAGCTTTCTGCTGTCTATAGCCCAAGGTATAGAGCAGGTAACGTATGGTATATCCGAGGATGAGGATATCTTTGCTTCCGGCCATCTCGTGGAAAGCAACTCTCCGTTCTTGATTTTCAATTGGAAACAACAAGGAAAAGTGCATACCGTAGAGACCCGGCTCATCGGCAGTTATAATTTAAATAATGTACTGGCTGCTGTAGCCGTAGGCCGTTACTTTAAAATACCGGCCGAACGTATCAGTCGTGCCATCACGAGCTACGAACCCTCCAATAACCGTTCGCAACTCAAGCAAACGGCGCACAACAGCCTGATTATCGATGCATATAATGCCAACCCCGACAGCATGAAAGCAGCCCTTAGCAACTTTAGCGATCTTCGGGTAAGCCCTAAAGTCGTTATCCTGGGCGATATGAAAGAATTGGGAACCGAGACGATTGAACTTCATCAAGAAGTTTGCAACGAGATAAAAGACGCCAAGTTCGACAAAGTATTCCTCTGTGGAGAAAACTTCACCCAGACGGGCAAAGATTTCTCTACATACTCTACGACCGATGCTCTGATAGATGCCTTAAAACAACACCCCCTAAAAGGCTACCACATCCTAATCAAAGGCTCCCGCAGCATGGCTCTCGAAAAAGTAATTGAATTTCTTTAAATTAAAGAGAAAAAGTGACCCGGGAGGGATTCAAACCCTCGACCTTCAGAACCGGAATCTGACGCTCTATTCACTAAGCTACCAGGCCAAACTTGGCGCAAAAGTAGTGATTATCTCTAAGGAAACAAAATTTATTTCTATCTTTGCCTCCATATACTAACTATTAACTGTTGTGTTATGAGCTACCTTATAAAACCTCCCGGATATAAAGCCGTGTTAAACCTTTCCCAAACTGAATTGGGAATTAAGGCGATTAAAAACTTCTTTCAACAAAATCTGTCATCCGAACTGCGCCTTCGTCGCATAACCGCTCCTTTGTTCGTATTAAAAGGGACAGGCGTCAATGACGATTTAAACGGGGTGGAACGACCAGTTAGTTTTCCTATCCTTGATATGAATGATGCTCAGGCTGAGATTGTACACTCACTGGCCAAGTGGAAACGTTTGACACTGGCCGATTACAATATTGAGAAAGGATATGGCATATATACGGATATGAATGCCATCAGACCCGATGAGGATCTGGGTAACTTCCATTCTCTGTATGTAGATCAATGGGACTGGGAGCGCGTGATGAACGATAACGAACGTAGCATTGACTTCCTGAAAGAAATTGTACAGCGCATCTATGCTGCCTTGATACGTACGGAATATATGGTATACGAAATGTTCCCTGCTATCAGGCCGATACTTCCCCCAGAGATTTACTTTATCCATGCAGAAGATCTCTTGCAGCGATACCCCAACCTCACTCCCAAAGAACGGGAAGACGCTATCTTGAAAGAACACCGTGCCGTTTTCATCATGGGTATAGGAAATTATCTGAGTAATGGCCAGAAACACGACGGGCGTGCTCCAGACTACGATGATTGGTCGACCCCTGCTGATGGACATATCGGACTAAACGGCGACTTACTGGTCTGGGACGAAGTGGTAAACCATGCCTTGGAACTAAGCTCTATGGGTATCCGCGTCAACAAGGAAGCCCTGCTGCATCAATTAAATGTATGTAATGCGGAAGACCGGAGAAACTTGTACTTCCATAAACGCCTGCTAAAGGGAGAACTGCCTCAAAGCATTGGCGGCGGTATCGGACAAAGCCGTTTGTGTATGTTTTTCTTGCGCAAGGCGCATATTGGAGAGATTCAGTCGAGCCTTTGGCCGGACGACATGCGTAAAGAGGCCAAAGTTGCCGGAATGTATTTGATTTAATACAGTATCTATGGATGTAAGAATTGAAAAAAGTTGGAAAGAACAGTTAGCTTCCGAGTTTGATAAAGCATACTTCGCGCAATTAACTGATTTTGTGAAAGACGAATACCGGAAAGGAACAGTATTCCCTTCCGGTTCAAATATTTTTAGCGCTTTTGACCATTGTCCGTTTGACAAGGTAAAAGTGGTGATTCTGGGGCAAGACCCTTACCACGAACCCAGACAGGCCCACGGGCTAAGCTTCTCTGTCAGGGAGGGCGTACCTTTTCCACCCTCGCTTATCAATATATATAAGGAGATAGAAAACGACTTGGGCGTACGAGCGCCTCAAAGCGGAGACCTGACCCGTTGGGCAGACCAAGGCGTACTGCTACTCAACGCTACACTCACGGTGCGGGCGCATCAAGCCGGTTCCCATCAAAACAAGGGTTGGGAGACATTTACAGACGCCGTTATCCACTGCTTGGCAGAATCCAGATCCCATTTGGTCTACATCCTTTGGGGAGCATACGCACAAAAGAAAGGAGCCTTTATCGATACCAGGAACAACTTGGTTCTAAAGTCGGCTCATCCGTCCCCTCTCTCTGCCTACCGAGGTTTCTTCGGCAGCAAACCTTTCAGCCAAACAAACGCATACCTTATCGCAAACGCCCAATCCCCCATCAATTGGTGAATTAGTACCAGGTTTGGCCTTCGCGGTAGTTACTGCGACGGTCGTATTTGAGATCTTTTAGAAGGGAGGAACTTACGGCTATTGAGAAAGAGTATGATTTGTAGTTTCCTATTGGGATAATGTTGGCCGTCAAATTGAAACAATGCAGGTTGCGTGAAATATTACATGTAAGGTATGAGATCTTTTTGACGTCGAAATCGTAGGTGGCATTAAAGTTGAATTGCCAATTTTTGGTAGGCTGAATATTTCCGCTGAAGCTAAGCGCATGGGTCAGTTTATAATTGTATTCTTTTTTATCGTAATTAAAATCGCCATACCCTAAGTTCAGGCTATAGTTGAACGACAAACTCCATGGAACACTGTTCTTCCAGTATCCATCTTCATCCCTCTCTCCATCGGTCGACTCCTTTGCTTTGCGCAAGCGTCCTCCTGCTCCTGACCCTTCAGGTACTAAACTGTTTATCTCTCCAAATTCATCCAATGAGTTGAGATTTAGGTCTTCCTCCAAGCCTGTGTCAGTCGATGCTTCCGGTTCAGTCGATTCTTTTTTACCAAACCATTTTTTTATGACGTCGTTATTGAACGTGTATGAGAAACTGGTACCGGTAGATTGAAGGCGGCCGAAACCTTTACCGGCTTCCCAACGTGGCACATTCACCCGTCTGAAAGTACGTGTATCATTTGGCCCATTATACACCTGGTATGTGTAAGTATCGAATACTCCGTTCAGGTTTATGGAATAGCTTTTCGAAAGTTTCAGGCGGAGGCCTACATTCAGATTGCTCCATTTAAAAGAGTCTGCTATCAAGTTATGGCTTATTCCGAAAGACAGCTTGTCTATAATCGATTTCTTTACACCTTCGCCTGTGGAATCGGTTTTGGAATTGAACTTACCTTCAACATTATTATCCCAACTGAAACTAACATTCCCTTGCTGACCTCTTCCG
>BNTS01000064.1 GCA_025996775.1 Bacteroidia bacterium
TACAGGCCAATATCACCGACTACTATAAAACATTGCACCTCTATTTCATCAGCAAGGAAAAAGGGCAGGAGTTTCAGACCGTAGAGCAGGTAAGCGCCCATCATAAAACGACCAAACCGGGACTTACTAAAGCATTCTTCCTTTTATACCGCGCCTATACACAGTTACAAGTAAAGGCTACGCCTAAATTGCAGCAGATGCTTAAAAGCCTGTACGAGAAATATGGAGATGATATTCCTAAAGACATACGCCAGTCTTTCCGTCAACAAAGCATAAAATTAATGAAATATATTGATTTGATGACCTTCAACGGACGTACGATCGTATTGTTTATCTGCTTATTGATAAGTTTTCCTTGGATTTACTTTTTGTATGAAATTGTATTCCTAAACATTATTTTAGCTATCGTGATGCATAAACACGAACGGATGTGTGCATCTTTTTTCCTAAATTTGCGGCATGAAACAAAATGTTATAGACATCACTGACTTGCAGAAATTCTCTTCTTTTTTCAAAAGCAAATTAGGGATTTATCTGGGGAACAAGTTAATAAAGTGGGTGAGCCTCGACAAAGTGAATATGGTTCATTCCAACAATTGCCATTTACGAGGAGCTGCATTTACAACCGCTCTGCTGAAAGAACCGACGATTGACGTTAAGTGCGAAGTACATCATACCGAATATTTGGATACGCTTCCCGAAGGAGCCTTCGTAACTGTATCTAACCATCCCATTGGCTCGCTTGACGGGATTATACTGATAGATATTTTTGCATCTCGCCGTCCCGACTATCGTGTGATGGTCAATGGTGTTCTGGAACTTATCAGCGCCATGGGTGATAACTTTATCTCTGTTAAGCCCGATTCCAAGAAACAAGGGCCTAATCTTCAAAATGTAAATGGGGTACGCGCTTCGCTGGCTCATCTGGCAGAAGGCCATCCCATGGGCTTCTTTCCCGCCGGAGCTATGTCATTCTCTCAGAAAGGTACGAATGAAGTGCGTGATCATAGTTGGACACATAGTGTGATTCGTTTGATACGGAAGTCTAATGTACCGGTATATCCTGTTTATTTTGATTTCCGCAATTCCAATTTCTTCTATTGGCTGGGTCGGATAAGCTGGAAGATACGAACCCTGCGTGTACCTGTAGAAGCCTTTAATAAACAAGGACAAACTGCCCATGTATATATAGGCGAACCGATACCTGCCGAGGTTATTCAGAAAATTAAAGACGATAATGAACTGGCCGATTTGCTTTACAAAAAGACCTACGAAGCCAAAAAATAAACCTTCCTTGCAATAGAATCCACTTTTCATTGCAGAATTGAATGAAGATTTGTAATTTTGTCAGTAAAAACTGAAATAATTACAGATACACAATAATTATGCTAATTAAGAGTGATGTTCAACAAATCAAGCAGCGTTATGGCATTATCGGGAACAGTCCGGCTTTGAATAGTGCTATTGATGTGGCCTTGCAGGTCGCTCCCACTGATTTGTCTGTACTTGTAGTCGGAGAGAGTGGAGTTGGAAAAGAAATCTTTCCGCAAATCATTCACCAGAATAGTCCGCGTAAACATGGACAATATATTGCCGTAAACTGCGGAGCTATACCCGATGGAACGATAGACTCTGAATTATTTGGACACGAAAAGGGTTCGTTTACAGGTGCTTTGAGCGACCGCAAAGGATATTTTGAAGTAGCTGATGGTGGAACGGTCTTCCTCGATGAGGTAGGTGAGTTGCCTATTCCTACCCAGGCTCGCCTACTGCGCGTGCTGGAAACCGGCGAATTTATCAAGGTAGGCTCCTCTAAAGTATTGAAGACCAATGTAAGGATAGTTGCTGCTACGAATGTAAACCTGACGCAAGCCGTAGCTGCGGGGAAATTTCGCGAAGATTTATACTACCGCCTCAGTACGGTACCCATCCTTGTTCCGCCTTTACGCGAACGCAGCAACGATATTGTTTCCCTCTTCCGTAAATTTGCTGCCGATTGCGCTGAAAAGTATCGTATGCCTCCCATCCATCTCGATGATGCAGCCAGGCAATTGCTAATATCGTATCGCTGGCCCGGGAATGTGCGTGAACTTAAGAATATTACAGAAAGAATCTCTATCATAGAAGAAAGCCGTGATATAACAGCTGAGATTCTTCGCTCCTATCTACCGGATATCAATGTTGAGAAGTTCCCTGTATTGCTTAAGAATGAGTCTGAGCACAAGGTGTTCAACAACGAACGCGAAATCCTCTATCAGGTGCTTTTCGATATGAAAAATGACGTGAACGAGTTAAAGAAACTGGTTCATGAGATTATGAGTGGCAACGTGCAAATGTCTGTTGACGATGATACCTGTTCAAAACCGCATCCCCATCCGCACCCTCACGCACATAATATCGATTCTTCTACCACGATTCAAGAAGTTGAACCGGTTGAAGAAGAAACCTTATCGCTGGAAGAAGTGGAAAAAGATATGATTCGCAAAGCATTAGAGAAACATAATGGGCGGAGGAAGAACGCTGCCGCTGATTTAAAGATTTCGGAACGGACCCTCTACCGGAAGATTAAAGAATATAATTTGGAGTAATATGCGACGAATAAAATATGCATGCGCTTTATTACTGCTGGCGATTGGTATTGTCAGTTGTAAGATATCTTATAGCTTTAGCGGTTCTTCCGTCGATTATACAGTTACGAAAACGATTTCCATCAGCGATTTTCCTAATCAGGCAGCTTTGGTGTCTCCCACTTTAGCGCAAAGATTCACCGAAGCATTGAAAGACAAATATATCCGCCAGACCAAGCTTCAAATGGTTACGTCTAACGGTGATTTGGACTTGGAAGGTGAAATTATCGGATATGCTACAGCACCTATGGCTGTAAAGGAAGATGCTTATTCTTCCCGAACTAAACTAACCCTGACAATTCGTGTGCGTTTTTCCAATCGTGCCTTCCCCGATAAAGATTTTCAGCAATCTTTCTCGGCCTATCGTGAGTTTGATGCAAATCAAATGTTGCAGGATGTTCAGGAAACATTAGACGAAGAATTGATGAAGGAAATAGCAGACCAAATATATAATGCAACCGTAGCGGACTGGTAAGTATGATAGAGCCTGCCCGATTGTATCAACTAATGGACGATTCGTCGCTGCTGACGAATGATACGTTACCCGAACTGAATCAGTTGGTGGACAGCTATCCGTATTTTCATACGGCAAGGATGCTCTTCCTGAAGAACCTGGCAGTGATGAACAGCGTACGTTTTGGCGCTGAATTAAAGAAAACAGCCATTTACGTGCCCGACCGGAAGGTGCTCTTTATGCTCATTGAAGAAGTCAGAATTATTGTCGAGACTGACGTCGAACGGTTGCCCGAAGAGAAAGAAAATACGTTCGACCTGATCGACAACTTCTTGTCGTCGCATAGCGAATTGGGAGACGTAAATTCAGACCCATCCATACTCTTTCTCCCTTCCGTCTCCTCAGATTATTTTGTTTGGAAGATTAGCAAAGAGCCGGAAATAGCAGAGAGTGACAAACCCACGCCTCAACTTCAACATCAGGATCTGATAGATACATTTATACGAGAGGACGAAGAGCGAACCACGGGACGATGGCTTGATGCCGATGATGATAGTGAACAACACGGCGATTTCCCCGCAGTGGCCACACAAAAAATGGGCGAATTTAAAGCCTCTGACGACTCTTATTTCACCGAAACATTAGCAAAGATTTACATCCGGCAGAAACGATTTGAGAAAGCTTTGGAAATTATTCAAAATTTAAGTGTGAAATATCCGGAAAAAAATGTTTACTTTGCAGACCAAATCAGATTTTTAGAGAAATTGATTATTAACACAAAAAAATAAGAACAAAATGTATGTATTTATTTCAGTTTTAATCCTTATTGCAGCCATCCTGTTAGTCGGCATAGTTTTGATACAAAATTCAAAAGGTGGAGGTTTAGCATCAGGCTTCTCTTCTTCCAATCAAATCATGGGTGTACGTAAAACTACAGACTTTCTTGAGAAAGCAACATGGGTATTAGCCGGTACGGTTGTTGTATTGAGTGTTGTGATTACCGCATTCCTTCCCCGTGATAATAAGGTGCAAGAATCCGAGATCAGACAACAAGTCAACTCAGCTCCGTTGATTGACCCTAATACAATTGCTCCCGATTTCGGTACAGCGCAACAACCTCTCGTTCCGGAAGAAGCACCTTCAAACTAAGAATTTTCATTCATATACATGAATAAAGAAAAAAAGACACTCTTCCCTTTTGGGGGAGAGTGTCTTTTTTATACGTTTCAAAATTAAAATAAAACATTATGGATTCCATTTATTTCAGTGGTTTGTTAATCGGTATCGTTACTTTTCTTGTTATCGGGTTGTTTCATCCCATAGTTGTTAAGTCTGAGTATTATTGGGGCACTAAGTGCTGGTGGCTCTTTTTATTAATGGGAATAGCAGGCACCATTGCTTCCTTATTGATAGAAAACATATTGGTGTCTGCTATTTGTGGGGTATTTGCCTTTTCGTCTTTTTGGAGTATCAAAGAGATATTCGAACAGAAAGAAAGGGTAAAAAAAGGCTGGTTTCCTGCTAATCCCAACAGGAAATACGAGGATTAATTTTTATCCGCATCTTTGCTTGTGATGATCTGGAACTGCATGGCAGCCGGATCTTTTCGCAAGGTGACGCCTGAAGGTCTCAGGTAGTTGTTGAGGGTAGCCGTTACACCGGTTGATTGACCGTTATACATCTGAAATGTCCTTTCTACCGGAACAACTAATAAGTTCAGCTCTTCTAAATTGGGATTATTTGCTTGATAATAGATCAGCATATTCCCGATATTGCCAAACAAATAAGTAAGCGGAAGAGAGCTTGGATAGCCACTTGCGTCTGTAGTCCCTGTTTCATATTGGTATGAAGTAAACGAGGTGACGCTATTATCTATCCTTCCTTGTTTAAAGAAGTTTACTACTGAATCTTCAGGTATCAGCAACAGGTAATCGGCCGGTTTCAGCATATATTTCCACTCATCTTGTTTCATGGCTTTCAAGGCCAAGTAGGCATTGTTTACCCTTCTGTCTTGTATTGTGGCGAAAATTTCTTTCGTCGGGAGAGTCAAACGGGTAAATACGCCTGCCGGAGTTTTCAGGTAGGAGAATTCGTCGTTGGGCTTCAGCAAGTGAGAGATATCAGTGTTAATGAAATTATTTACCTGAAGAACTTCGGGTGTTGTGGTAAATATTTCATTGGTAACAATAATGGTATCCTTACCTGCTGTGTCTTTTGCCGTATACTTATAATAGATACTCATATTCGTATCGATATTTTTTATTTGGACTATATTCCCGCTTCCAAAAGTGTTTGTAACATATAGTCCCGGAAAGAACTTATTGAACGATTGCTGGCTTGCGAAGGTACCGGGTTTGTTTACGCTCTCGTCGTAGAACTTCTGCCCCAGTTCGGTTGGCAGTTTCATCCGTAAATGCGTGTAGTAATAGTTGCCATTAGAAGAAGTCAGATTCCAGATAGAATCAGAAACCGTCATATCACGAGGTGTGTATACTTGTTCCCCTAACGGATTGAGCATATCCGCATATTCTTTCGGGTCTATATTGTTATAAAACAGACCGTTTAACTGTTTGATTACCGGGAATACCTTTGCCTGCATAGGAGCCAGAGAGTCGCCAATCCAACTGCCTCTTGTATAAAATATGGTAAGGACAACCGAATCAATTTTACTATCGATGGGAGTTTGTCTGAACTGGAAACCTTCCGAGGAATATAGCTGACAGATATAGTCTGACTTCAAATTGCCAAACACGGGATCGTACAGCTCGCCCAAATAGGCATATACGGATTTAGAATATACTGAATCAATCTGTACGGTTGACGACTTAAGCTGAAAAGTGTCTGTATAGACGATCGACTTATCGCCATCAGGTTGGATACTAGAGCCAACCTCATACAAATTATTTTCCTCACATGCCTGGAAAGTAAAAAAGCAGGCAGCAGCACCAAGTATATAATAACTGATTTTCATTTCTTTTTTCTATTAAAAATTAGGTGGGCTTAGAATCCAAAATAAGATCATAAAACCGGTTAAATAAATCTATATAAACATCCTGTGTTTGATAAGGTAAGAAAGGTTTATCCTTTAAAGTAGATAAATAATTGCTTATCTCGGGATGAATTGTTTCACTTCCTTGAATCACACCATCTGAGAAATCTATCGCCAACTTGTTGAGAGCAACAAAACTAATATCCTTTTTCAGTTCTTTTAGGTCTTCATCCAAGGCTCCATCCATTTTCAGTTTATCAATAAAGTTATCTCGGAAAGGCTTTTTGAAATCATCCGAATAGATAGAGTAAACTATTTTAGCATCCTTCAAGCAGGGGTCGTCGGCATACATACGTTTAATGTAAAGTGCAGTCAGAGCCGACATCCAGCCGTGACAATGAATCAAATCGGGTATCCAGCGAAGCTTCTTGATGGTTTCAAGTACGCCTCGGATGTAGAAGATAGAACGTTCATCGTTGTCTTCATACTCGTTTTCCTTTTCATCGCTTACAGTTCCTTTACGTTGAAAAAAATCTTCATTGTCAATAAAATACACCTGCATCCGCGCCGATTGTATCGAAGCTACTTTTATGATGAGTGGGTGGTCAGTGTCATCTATTATGAGATTCATACCCGACAAGCGAATTACCTCGTGCAGTTGGTTTCTTCTTTCGTTGATATTTCCAAACTTCGGCATGAAAGTTCTAATTTCACGGCCACGTTCCTGAATACCCTGCGGAAGATTTCTACCTATAATAGCTGTTTCAGATTCTGGAAGGTATGGGGTAATTTCTTGAGTGATATACAAAATTCTTTTAGCATCCATTCTTATTCGATTGTTTTTAAGACGGTACAAAGATAGCAATTTTCTTTCATTTACGGTAATTATTTACTTGCTTTGCATCGTCAAATTAAACATAGTATGTCATGAAAATAGTTAATAGTATTAAAGAATTGAAAAACTTTCTTTCAAAAGAGAAAGAAAACGGCTTTTCAGTGGGTTTTGTTCCTACTATGGGCGCTCTTCACCAAGGACATATTAGCCTCGTAAATCGCTGTGTAGGTGATAACCACGTATGCGTGGTTAGTATTTTTGTGAATCCTACACAATTTAACGATAAGAAAGACCTGGAAACCTACCCGAGAACGCCCGAAAAAGACATTACGCTGTTAGAATCGGCCGGCTGCAACTATCTTTTTGCTCCCTCGGAACATGAAATGTATCCCGAACCGGATACGCGCGTCTTCGATTTTGGACAACTGACGGAGGTGATGGAAGGTGAACATCGCCCGGGACACTTCAACGGCGTGGCTCAAATCGTAAGTAAACTCTTTGCAGCCGCGGAGCCTGACAGGGCTTATTTTGGTGAAAAAGACTTTCAGCAAGTAGCTGTCATCCGTGCTATGACGAAGCAACTCCATCTTCCTATACAAATAATAGCCTGCCCAATTCTTCGCGAAGCCGACGGACTGGCTATGAGCAGCCGAAATGTTCGTCTAACGAAAGAACAGTGCCAAAAAGCGCCCTTGATTGCGCAAACCTTGAAAGAAAGTACTAACTTTGCAGTTGGGAAAAGTGTAAAAGATGTTACAGCTTATGTGACAGATACTTTAAACAAAGAGCCTGTCATGCGGGTTGAATATTTTGACATTGTGGATGGATATACATTATTGTCTATAAACGACTGGTCGGAGACTACCTATCCCGTTGGCTGTATCGCCGTTTTTTGTGGCGAAGTGAGACTGATAGATAATATAACGTACGAAATTAAATGAATCAAAGCAACAACAAAATGTTTATAGAAGTACTCAAATCAAAAATTCACCGGGTAACCGTCACGGATGCCAACTTGAACTACATTGGTAGTATTACGATTGACGAGGATCTGATGGATGCTGCCAACCTGATCCCTTACGAGAAGGTGGCTATTGTAGACAATAATAACGGTGAGCGTTTCGAGACCTATATTATTACAGGTGAACGAGGCTCTGGCATAATATGCTTAAACGGAGCGGCAGCCCGAAAGGTACAACCCGGCGATGTTGTTATTATCATGGCTTATGCCACGATAGATGCTGAAGAGGCCAAAACATTCAAACCGGCGATTGTTTTTCCGGATACATCAACCAACCGACTTGTTCACATATAAGCAAATAAGGAACATTAGTTATCCTATCTTTCTCAGTCTTTTAGCCCAAAACATTATAAATGTTACCGACACGGCTTTTCTGGGAAGAGTAGGAGAGGTAGAACTGGGTGCTTCCGCTTTGGGTGGTTTATGTTATATATGCGCCTATACCCTCGCTTTTGGCTTCAGTATCGGTTCGCAAATCCTGATGGCGCGACGCAACGGCGAGCAGGAGTATAGCAAGGTTGGCTCTGTCATGATGCAAGGTATCTTTTTTCTCATGGGGTTGGCTCTTATCCTGTTTACCTTCTTCCATTTCTTTTCCGCCTCTATGTTGAGGGCGCTTATATCGAGCGAAGTTATTCTCGATGCCACGGTAAGCTTTCTGAAAATACGTGTGTTTGGATACTTTTTTTCCTTTATCAATGTCATGTTTCGCGCCTTCTTTGTAGCGATTACGCGAACCAAGGTGCTTACCCTTAATGCCATTGTGATGGCTGTGGTCAATATCGTGCTTGACTATCTGCTTATCTTCGGCAATGGCGGATTTCCTGAAATGGGATTGGAGGGGGCGGCTATTGCTTCGGTAATTGCCGAGGCATCGTCTATCCTCTTTTTCGTGATCTATACCCATTTTACAGTAGATGTGAAGAAGTACGGGTTGAACAAGATACAGGCTTTTGATTTTGGAGTTCTGCGACGTATCTTGAATATCTCCATCTTTACCATGCTTCAGCATTTCATTTCCATGTCTACTTTCTTTTTCTTCTTTATCGTGGTAGAGCATATTGGGCAGCGAGAACTGGCCATTGCCAATATCGTGCGAAGCATCTATATTGTTATGTTTATACCTGTCAACTCCCTTTCCACCACCACCAGTTCCCTTGTGAGCAACGCCATCGGAGCGGGGCAAACCGACCAGGTTGTCTCCATCATTCGTAAGATAGCCCGCCTTTCGCTCGTTCTTATGGCTGTCTTGGCGGTGGCGTTCGGCCTTTTCCCCGAATCCATTATCTCTATTTATACCAATGATCCTACGCTTATTATGGACTCTGTTCCATCTATCTACGTGATTTCGGGCGCCGTACTGATATGCGCTGTGGGTAGTGTGGTGTTTAATGGCGTATCCGGCACAGGGAATACCCGTCCTGCCCTTGTGTTCGAGGTTGTCACACTTTTCTTCTATTGCCTCTACATATATATCATAGGTATGCGACTCAAAATGCCGGTGCATATCTGCTTCACGTCCGAAATCATCTACTTTGGCCTTCTCCTCATTATGAGTACCCTTTACATCAAAAAGGGAAACTGGAGAAACAAAACTATTTGAGTTTAAAAAATCCTTCTCCCTACATCGTTAATTGAAAGAAGATTTGGTACTTTTGCAACGTAATTTAAACTCATAGAAAAAGATGAAAAAGTTAGCAGGTTTTTTTATAGCAACCATTTTGTTGCTAAGTAGTTGTAGTAGTGTTCCTTTAACCGGAAGAAAACAAATCTTATTAGTTTCTGACCAGGAAGTATTAACAAGCAGTCTCACGCAATACGGCGACTTTATGAAGACTGCCGCCAAATCTACCAATAAAGCGCAAACCGACATGGTTGTGCGTGTGGGTAAGAAAATTGCCGCCGCTACCGAGTCCTACCTCAAGGCCAATGGCATGGAGTCTGAAATAAAAAACTTTTCCTGGGAATTTAATCTGGTAAAAAGCGATGAAGCCAATGCTTTTTGTATGCCTGGCGGTAAGATAGTCGTATACGAAGGCATCCTTCCCTATATTGCTAACGACACAGAGCTGGCTGTTGTCTTGGGTCACGAAGTAGCACATGCCGTAGCCAAGCATGCCAACGAGCGCATGAGCCAACAGTTATTAGCTCAAGGCGGCAGCGCTATTCTGGGGCAGGTAGTCGGTGGTGCGTCAGCAACCGTGCAAACAGTAGCCGGTACCGTCTACGGCTTAGGGGCTGAGTACGCCGTGATGCTCCCCTTCTCGCGCAAGCACGAATATGAAGCCGACCACATGGGCCTCATCTTTATGGGCATGGCCGGATACGATCCCCGAGCATCCATTTCTTTCTGGACAAAGATGGCACAAGGCAAAACCTCCGCTCCTCCCGAAATCATGAGCACCCACCCCAGCGACGCCAATCGCATTGCCGAACTTGAGAAATATATGCCCGACGCCCTCCGGTACTACAAGAAATAAATTTAATAAAAAGTAGTTATTTGAGTAAAAGTACGTCGTCTTGCACTTGTAGTTGGGGGACTTTTGGGGTGAGGCTTAGGGAGAGGCAGTAGTCTATGGAGCCTTCGAGGTGGTTTGCCAGGAGGCGGGCGTAGTGGTCGGTTGGTTTCAGATATGCACGTACGTTATTTTTATGGGTGGTCCACATTTCTTGGGTGATGCGGGCAGCGTCAGTGGCAAGCTGATACTTGCCGGTGGCGACGAGGGTTTCTGTCAGGGCACCGCCGTAGAGGGTGTCTTCGATGTTTACCTTGTCTTCCCAGCCTGAGGCGAGGACGACCACATCGCGCTGATACGAAAGGCAATAATCGGCTACGGCTTGGAGGTTGATGAAGGCGCCTATTACGACTTGGTAGGCATCGCGGGCGATGGTGATGGCTTTGGTTCCGTTGGTGGTAGTGAAGACAATGTCGCGACCGCTAACCTTTTCCGGGGTATAGTCAAAGGGAGAGTTGCCGAAGTCGGCAAAGTCGCAGCGACGGACGTTGCGCTCGGCACCTACCAGCCAGCCTTTCTCCTTGTAGGCACGAGCTTCTTCTACGGTTGCTACGGGGCGGATACTTTGGACACCATTTTGGAAGGCCGTTACTATCGAAGTGGTTGCGCGAAAGATATCCGTTACCACCACGATACTTTCAGGGTCGTGGTATCGGGGATACAGCAGTGGGGAGAAACAAACATCTATCTTCATATTCAAAACTTGGCTAATTCTTTATAAACCCGTTGAATTGGGAGCCCCATCACGTTGTAGAAAGAACCTTCTATCCCTTCTACGGCCACGTAGCCTATCCATTCCTGAATGCCATAGGCGCCGGCTTTATCGTAGGGGCGGTAATTATCTACATAATATTCAATGTCTTCATCGCTAAGAATGGCGAAGCTTACACCGGAGGAAACAGAGAAGGTAACTGTTTTCAGGCGAGTGACAATGCATACGCCGGTGAGTACCCTGTGCGTATTTCCCGAGAGGGTTTGCAGTATGCGGATGGCATCGGCTCGGTCTGCAGGTTTGCCCAGTACGGTATCGTTTATCCACACGATGGTATCGGCCGTTATCAATAATTCATCTTCAGCCAAGGTAGGCAGATAGGCTTCGGCCTTCTTCCGGGCAATATAGAGAGGGATTTCTTCGGCATAGAGCGTATCTGGATACGATTCGTCGATGTCAGGCATTGGCTTCACCTCGAAATCGAGACCTATACCTGCGAGCAGGGTCTTGCGACGGGGCGAGTTAGAGCCTAATACGATCCGATATTTATTTAGATTGCTAAGCATTATAACCTTGCGGATTACCAGCCAAAGGCTTCTTCGTCACTCATCCACAAACCTTGAACCTTCAGGGTTTGCTCTATCACATCGCGAGCCACGCCATCTCCTCCGTTGCGGTGAGAGATGTACTTGGCAATCTGCTTTATTTCGGGAACGGCGTCGGCAGGCGCTACCGGCAGGCCGATGATAGACATGATTTGGTAATCGGGAATATCGTCGCCTACATAGATAAGTTCTTCGGGCAAAAGCCCTGTTTTGGCGATAAAATCGTTGAAGTCATGCATCTTAATACTGCTTTTCATATAAATATGGTCCATACCCAAGCGAGAGAAACGAATTTTGACGGCTTCGGTATATCCGCCCGTTATGATTGCTAACTCGAATCCCTTCTTTACGGCTAATTGAATCGCGTATCCATCTTTGGTGCTTACGGTACGCATCGGGTCTCCATTGGGATGCAACGGGATAACTTCGCGAGAGAGAACGCCGTCAACATCAAAAATAAACCCTTTAATCTTTTTTAAATCGTAATTGATACTACTCATTTTGCATTTTTTCGCTATAAATACTTTGGCTTAGTAAACGATAGATGGTTTGGATAGTTGGTTCAGGCAGCAGAGTTAAATGTTTATCCATAACAATCTTGTCGAAACGAGATGCTGGGCCAGTCTGTGCTTCGGACGGAGATACGTCGCCTATTTTCGCGGCAGTCTCGGTAATCAGTGGGAGGAGAAGTTGGTACGAAAGCCCTTGTTCTTCTAATATTCTACCGGCCAATACATACATGTGATTTGCGAAGTTGCAGGCAAAGACAGCCGCCAGATGGATTCGTTCCCGTTTCTTCGAGTCAATCTCCTGTGCATTACCCGATAGTGCGATAGCTATCTTCTTGAGCATCTTCATGTCATCCGGATTATTTACTTCCAGAAAGATGGGCGTGCCGTCTAACAACACTTTTCTTTTTTTCGTAAATGTTTGCAAAGGATAGAATACGCCGTATCGTCTGGCATGACCCTCAAAAACCTGTATAGGTACACTACCTGCGGTATGCACCCACAATCCGTCGTTGGGTTTCACATAGGGAATAACCTCCGGCAATACGATATCCTTCAATGAAAATATATACAAATCTGCATCTGTAATAATTTCACTGAGGTTAGTAGTCCAGGGACAATTCAATTTCCTGGCAAGTGATTCGGCATGGTCGCGTGTGCGACTATAGATTTGCCCAATTGTCATCCCAACCCTCTGCATCTCTATGGATACACAGGTAGCTAAGTTTCCCGCACCAATAAATACTATTTTCATGTTCTTGCTCTACAATGTTAGTCATTTCATCATGTGTATTATTCATCCACACCATTGTTTTTGCTACAAAGGTATAATTTTTCGTGGAAATTTATGGTTCTTGGATTTTTTTGTACCGATATGTCGTGTTTTGCTTATCGACCTGTTTGAGGCATACAGCGCTCCTGCCACCGGCCTGTACAATGCCTACGGGCCGAACAGCGTATCGAGCCGGACGGCGAGCAGTGAAGCGGAGGAACATACCGTTGCCTTACACTTAGTGGGATACTTTTCAATTACTATGTGGACTACTTTTCAATTATTATTTACAAATCAAGACATAGAATTAGAAAATATCAATTGAACAAAACTATTGTTTACAGGAATACAAAACACCTAAATACGAAAGCCGTATTTTTTAATTTGAGCTACTATTGGGGTATTTGATTGGAAATCCTCTTGACTGTAGGTATGAGTTTCTATCATGGTTTCTTCTCCTTTTCTAAGCGCCATCAACCGAACATCCGTGTCAAAAGACAATAGGGTGTCAGACAAGACTATTGCAAGGTCGATATCACTGTCTTCATTGTAAGTACCTTTGGCATACGAACCAAAGAGCCATACATCCAACACATCAATGTTTGTTTGCCTGACTTTTTCCAGATAGGCCTTACTCATTCTTATAGCATCATTTTGATCCATATCCTTATCTCTTTAATTTTCTCAATCCATTCTGAGCTATATTCCTTTGTACAGAGTTTATAAAATTGTCGCTTATAGTCGTCATACCGAGCACGAATATTGAATTGAGAGATAGCCTCTACAATAATTGTCTTGTCGTCATCAAACACGATTCCGGCTTTTTCTCCAATCCTACGCAAATCATGAATAAAAGGAGGTTGTTCTTCTTTCTCTTTAACATAATAGTGCAAAGTTAGCATTATCCTTTGAATAATGAAAAAACAAAAATAAAAAAAGGCTTTCTTATATAGAAGATACACCAAAACATGCAACGTCTGTCGTAGATCGAAATTGTCAAAATGATAGAATTGTCATTTTGTCAAAAAATGGTCTTTTTTTTCTTTGATATTTGGAGGAATTTTGGGGTTTTTAGGCGAAAAACGCCGGAAATTGAGGGTTTGAAAAATACAAAATGATAGCAATTCGGTATTTATGATTGAATATAGAAAGTAAAAAATGGAATCAGCTCTCATGTTTTACGTTTTATCTTAAATTAATCATCATAATGTCTTCAAGGCCATGAAGGACTTTAAGGCCCTTACAGATCTTAATGATTCTTAAATTTAAGTGAATATTCTATAAAATTAAAAAACATTTATATTTCGTTTACATCGCTTCGGGAAATCATTTAGATGATTTTAAAAATGATCTAAATGAAATTTCCAAATCATGCTGATGACGTCCGGCAATCATCTAAATGATTTCCCCAAAAGAAGCCGTCTTTTCAAAATAATTTTCCTAAATATTGACAAAAGCTTTACATATCCACTAACTTTGGCCGATTTTGTCGATTCTACGAATTCTTCGTAACACAAAAACGGCCTTTATTCTGACAATATGTTCGTTTTTTAACAAGAATTAGCTAAAAAATAAAAATTGGCGGGTGTTGGGATTATACAATATAATAGCTTACCTTTGCCCGAAATAAATTAAATACTTTTTGGGGTATGAAAAGTAAAATGGTTAAGGTAGCTATGCTTCTTGTTTTGACAGGTGTTTTGATGGTTGGATGTAAGCCTAAACCACAGGCTGTCACAGATAATAACATTCAGTTTGATTCTATACAGGTAGAGAAAACCTACTATCTGTTGGAAGACAAAAATAATCCGAATTGCGACTTTCAACTGAAATATGTGTATCCGGTTGCCTTTGGGAATGAAGAGGTTCTGAAGGCTGTGCAAAAACAGTTTCTGCGTTCGTACTTTGGCGACGAATATGAAAACTTTACTCCCCAAGAGGCTGTCAATCTCTATACAGAGCAATACATAGAAGACTATAAAAGCTTGGAGACTGACTACAAAGCGGAGAAAGAACATGAACACGAGGTTGATCCGGGAGCTTGGTATTCGTATGTTGAATATACGGTAAACGAGATAAAGTTTAACAAGAGCAACCTGCTGAGCTATGCCATCAGCTACGAGAATTATACCGGTGGCGCACATGGTTCGCATACCTATATTAACTATAACATCGACTTGGCTACCGGTGAACTTCTTACTGAGAGCGAGATATTTATTGATGGTTTTCAGGATGAAATGGCTCAAATACTGGTGGATAAATTAGTTGAGCAAAACGACGTGAAGAGTCCAGAGGAGTTGGAAAGCATAGGCTTTTTCAGCATTGACGAAATCTATCCCAATGATAATTTTTCCATCGACGAAACAGGCATAACCTATTTTTTCAACGAATACGAGATTGCTGCCTACGTGGTAGGAACAACCCACATTCATCTCTTGTATGACGATATCAAACACCTGATTCGACAGGGAAGTCCCATTCGCGTATTATTTGAAAGTTGAAAGAAATGGAAGGTGTAGAAACAATATTCGGTTATTTCCCGAAACTTACAGAGGGACAAAAGGAGCAGATAAGCGCCCTTTACGACTTGTATGCCGACTGGAACAGCAAGATTAACGTTATCTCGCGCAAGGATATAGAGAATTTATATCCGCACCATGTGCTTCATTCGCTGGGTATCGTTAAGATGCTTAACTTTAAAGACGGCTCCAAGGTTATGGATCTGGGAACGGGAGGAGGTTTCCCGGGTATTCCACTGGCAATCTATTTCCCTGAAGTACAGTTTCATCTGGTGGATAGTATAGGTAAGAAGATTAAAGTAGCTCAGGCAGTAGCCGAGGCTATCGGTTTGAAAAACGTTAGTTTCCGCCATGGTAGGGGAGAAGAAGAAAAACAGACGTTTGATTTTGTGGTGAGCCGGGCCGTAATGCCCTTGGTTGATTTGGCCAGAATAGCCACCGGCAAAATAGAGAAGCAACAGCGAAACGCTCTGCCCAACGGGCTTATTTGCCTCAAAGGCGGAGAACTTCAGCACGAAATACTTCCCTTTCGGAAGAAAGTGGAAAGTGTAGAACTTAGTAAGTTTTTCAGTGAGGAGTATTTTAAGTCTAAAAAAGTAGTATACATACCATTATGATTACCGTTAAATCATTCGAGTTTAATTATTTTTCAGTAAACACATATCTGTTGCATGATGAAACAGGCGAGGCGGTGTTGATTGATTGTGGCTGTTTCCGCAAAGAAGAGGAAATAGAACTGAGTAACTATATAGTTGCAAACAAGCTCACCTTAAAGCATCTGCTTTGTACGCATCTGCATCTGGATCATATATTTGGAAATGAGTTTGTAAACCGTGCATACGGCCTGAAACCCGAGGTGCATAAGGCGGACGTGGAAGCGTTGCCTTCTCCGCAGGAGCAAGCCCTGCTTTTCGGTATTCAAGACAAGGTTCAGGCTGTTCCCATCGCGAAGTATATCGTAGGAAATGAAGTGATTACCTTTGGTAATTCCGAACTCGTAACACGCCTTGTGCCGGGACATTCTCCCGGTAGCCTCATCTTTTATAACAAGAAAGATGGCTTTGCGATTGTCGGCGATGCCATCTTCAACGGAAGTATCGGGCGCACAGACCTTTGGGGCGGAAATCACGACGTCTTGCTGGCCGCCATCAAAGACAAGATTTTGTCTTTGCCCGATGAAACAATTTTATACCCGGGACACGGCCCGTCTACCAACGTGATAGACGAAAGCCTGAATAATCCCTTTCTGTAAATCATTAACATTGTTGCATTTATATATTTAATAGTATGGACACAAATAAATTCGTTAATCGCCATGTAGGAATCACAGCGGAAGATTTGCCTTCGATGTTGCAAGCAACCGGCGTAAAGTCGCTCGACGAACTTATCGAGCAGACCATTCCCGCTAACATCCGCTTGAAAAACACGCTTAATCTTCCCGAACCCATGTCGGAGCGGGAATATGCCGAACACCTTTCCGAACTGGCTTCCAAGAATCAGGTATTCACTTCCTACATTGGTATGGGATGGTACGATACGGTTTGCCCGGCTCCCATCCAGCGCAATGTGCTGGAGAATCCGGTTTGGTATACTTCCTATACGCCTTATCAGGCTGAAGTATCACAGGGACGACTGGAAGCTCTGCTGAATTTCCAGACAGTAATATGCGAACTGACGGGGCTTCCCCTCTCAAACTGCTCGCTTTTAGATGAAGCAACCGCTGCATCCGAGGCTGCAACTATGCTTTATAATACACGCAGCCGTGCACAAATAAAGGCAGAAGCCTCTACCTTGTTTGTAGATATCAACGTGTTTGAATCTACTTTAGCCGTGATTCATACCCGTATGATTCCGCAAGGTATTAAGGTGGTTACGGGTGATTATCGTACGTTTGCCTTTACCGAAGATATATTCGGCGCCATTGTGCAGTTCCCGAATGGCAACGGCTCCATTGAAGATTACACTTCATTTATTGAACGTGCCCGGACAAGTGAGGTGCGGGTGGCTGTGGCTGCCGACTTGCTAAGTTTGGTTATCCTGACGCCTCCGGGTGAATGGGGCGCCGATGTCGTACTCGGATCGGCTCAGCGACTGGGTATCCCCATGTACTATGGCGGCCCTTCAGCCGGCTATATGGCTACGAAGGATGAATATAAACGTGCCATTCCGGGACGTATCATCGGTATCTCGAAAGATGCTTACGGGCATACGGCCTATCGTCTGGCTCTTCAGACGCGCGAACAGCATATCAAACGCGAGAAGGCTACATCTAATATATGTACAGCTCAAGCCCTGTTGGCTACCATGAGCGGCTTCTATGCCGTATACCACGGAGCCGAAGGACTGCAAAACATAGCCAACCGCATTCACTCCTATGCAGGTTTCCTTGCCGAAGAGTTAGTGAAGCTGGGATACAAACAGACAAACAAAGACTTTTTCGATACCCTGATGGTTGAACTTCCGTCTCAGGTATCGGTAGAAGCGCTGCGAGAAATAGCTCTTGAATGTAAGGTGAACCTTCGCTACTTCGATGCCGGACAGGTTGGTATCAGTCTGGACGAGACGACCCAGACTACCGACATTGGCGTATTGCTCTATATCTTCGCCGGGGCTATCGGTAAGGAATATATGCTCACCGAGGCCGTTCCCTCAAAGACCTGTTTCGACCGGAAGTTCGCACGTACCTCCACCTTCCTTCAAGAGGAAGTTTTCAAGAAGTACCATACCGAAACGGAGCTGATGCGCTACATCACTCGCCTGGGACGCAGGGATGTTTCGCTGGCACAGTCCATGATATCCTTAGGATCGTGTACCATGAAGCTGAATGCAGCTTCGGAACTCTTTGCACTCAGCCGTCCGGAATTTCAGAATATCCATCCGTATGCCCCTGAAGACCAAGTGGAAGGCTATATGGAATTAATAGAAAACCTCTCTTTGTATCTGGCAGAGATAACCGGCTTCAAGGGCGTAAGTCTGCAGCCCAACTCGGGAGCTTCCGGCGAATATGCAGGACTTCGGGTCATTCGCTCCTATCAGGAAAGTATCGGGCAAGGACATCGTAACATCGTACTCCTTCCTGCTTCAGCACATGGCACGAACCCCGCCAGCGCTGTACAGTGTGGCTATGCTACCGTAACGGTGAAAACCGACGAAATGGGTAATATAGACTTGGAAGATTTCCGCGAAAAAGCTGAAGCCAATAAAGACAATCTGGCTGCAACCATGATAACGTATCCGTCTACCCACGGTATCTTTGAGACCAACATCAAAGAGATGTGCGAAATTGTACATGTACGTGGTGGACAAGTCTATATGGACGGCGCCAATATGAATGCACAGGTAGGGTTGACCAATCCGGGAATGATCGGAGCCGATGTATGCCACTTGAACCTGCATAAAACCTTTGCCTCACCTCATGGAGGTGGTGGTCCGGGCGTAGGTCCGATCTGTGTGGCAGCTCATCTGGTACCTTTCCTACCCTCGCATCCCATACTTTGGGGCAGTGAGGAAAACACCGTAGCGGCAGCTCCTTACGGAAGCGCCGGTATCTTGCCTATCACTTATGCCTACATTTGTATGCTTGGCGCTGAAGGGCTTACAAAAGTTACCGAAACAGCAATCCTGAATGCCAACTACCTGGCTGCAAAACTGAAAGATACGTATGGAATCGTCTATACCGGCAAGACCGGACGTGTAGGACATGAGCTTATTCTGGACTGTCGCGCCATTAAGGAGCGCTCAGGCATAGATGAAGGCGACATAGCCAAGCGATTGATGGACTTTGGTTATCATGCCCCCACGCTTTCCTTCCCCGTTCACGGTACCTTGATGGTAGAGCCTACCGAGAGTGAAAGCAAAGCCGAACTCGATCGCTTCGTAGAAGTACTCTCGTGTATTTGGAATGAAATAAAGGAAGTAGAGGATGGCCGGGCTTCGAAGGAAGACAACGTATTGAAGAATGCTCCGCATCCCGAATACGAAGTAGCCGCCGATGAGTGGAACCATGCTTATCCCCGCAGCAAAGCCGCCTATCCGCTGAATTGGCTGCGCGACAGCAAGTTCTGGATTAATGTGGCCCGCGTAGACAATGCCTATGGTGACCGCAACCTCATTCCAACCTTATGCTCATGCGAATAATTAAATCAACAGGATTCTGTTTGTTGCTGGTTGCGGGAGTACTCCATGCCCAGGAACTGCGGAATCCTTTTGATTTCCCTATCCTCCTAAGCGGCAACTTTGGCGAGCTTAGAGGTAATCATTTCCATTCGGGAATAGATTTTAAAACTCAACAGGTGGAAGGGAAACCTGTTCATGCGGTAGAGGCGGGCTATATCTCGCGTATTGTGGTGAGTCCGTGGGGCTACGGTAATGTCTTGTACCTGACGCATCCCGGTGGTATCACTACCGTTTACGGGCATCTACAGCGCTTTGCTAAAGATATTGCCGAGTACGTAAAAGAACAGCAATACGCGAAAGAAGATTTCTCCGTAGACCTGACGCTTCAGCCGGAGCAATTCCCTGTGGAGAAAGGACAATTGATTGCCCTTGCAGGTAATAGTGGCGGTTCGGTTGGCCCCCACCTGCACTTCGAGGTACGTAATACCGTGACAGATGAAGCTGTTGACCCCTTGGAATATTACAAAGATCGCATAAAAGACACACGTCCTCCCAAGATAGAAGGCTTTATGATTTATCCAACGGATGGACGAGGCGTTGTGAACGGTTCGAGCCGTAAACAGGAACTAAAGCTGATAACTAACAAAAACGGCCGGCAAGTGCTGACTGGTGGTAAAGTTGAAGCCTGGGGAGAAATAGGCGTTGCCATCAAAGCCTACGACTATATGGATGGCACATCGAATATCTACGGTGTACGCCGGATAGCTATGGCAGTAGACGATTCAGCCGTATTCAGCAGCAATATAGATTGCTTCTCAATCGGAAATGAAACGCGCTACATCAATAGCTTTACCGATTATGAGGAGTGGAGGCTCCATCGTTCGTTCTATATGAAGAGCTTCGTTGAACCGGGTAATCGCCTCAACTTCGTCAAAAGTATCAACCGCGGAATTATCCATATTAATGAAGAACGAACCTACCGGATTTCATATCGCCTAAGGGATATCTATGGAAATTTAACGCAATATACCCTCCGCATTGATGGAAAGAAACAGCCCATACTGAGTCCTGATACGCTGGGAACTGAGTACTTTCATTGGAGGAGCGAGAACCGTTTTGGAGCCAAAGGTATCCGCCTGACTATCCCTAACGGTAACTTGTACGACGACCTTTACTTCCACTACTATGTAAATGAAAATGCGGGTAGTTTGTCGGCCACGCATACCTTGCACAATCGCTTCATTGCCTTGCACGACAAGGCCTTACTATCCCTCCACCTGCAAACCGACACCTTGGAAGATAAAAAGAAATATGGGATTGTACGTATGCAAAACGCCCGCCTTACCTGGATTGGAGGAACCTATCGCAGCGGTTGGCTCGACGCAGACATTCGTGAATTGGGAACCTATACGCTGATGCAAGACCTCAAGCCCCCCTCCATCACACCGGTGAATCCCGCTAAATGGCTGGCTAACGAATGTATCTCTTTCCGCATATCCGACAACCTAAGTGGCGTAGAAACCTATCGGGGCGAAATAGACGGCAATTACGTACTCTTCGAGTTGGATGGCAAAAAAGGTCTCGCTTCCTACCACTTCGACAATACTCGCTTGGAAAAAGGTCCTCACAAACTAACTTTCATCGTCACCGACGCTTGTGGCAATCAATCAACTTATGATTACTCATGGAAGTGAGATAGAGACGTGGCGTGTTGCGTCTCCTTTATGGCGACGGAGGCTTTTTTGATTATTTGTGAAAAATCAGAGAGTGGTTATTAGAGGATAACTGTTTTTATTTATCTTTGTATCAAAACAATGTCAAACCATTATATAGAATGAAAACGAACGAACAAATCATGCAGATTCTCAATCAGTTTCAACTGAATGAGAATGTAATTTCAGCAGTGCCTTTTGGAAATGGCCATATCAACGATACCCTTAAAGTTACAAACGCAAAAGGAGAAGCCATCTATATTTTACAACGAATCAATCACCAAATATTTACGAATGTGGAGATGCTCCAGAACAATATCCGCATCGTAACCTCCCATATCCGCAGCAAACTGGAAGCTCGCGGCGAACAAGATATTGACCGCAAAGTACTCAC
>BNTS01000065.1 GCA_025996775.1 Bacteroidia bacterium
AAGTCGTGAGACTGCACCCTTCCGGTACTTTTATATGCCATTCCCCAACCCGTCACAGTCATTTTGCTTTCTACCAAATTTTACCATTCTTTCTATTGTTCCGACCCATCGGGTCGTATGTTTATAGCCTTAGCGCTCGCTATCGTTTTTGATCATTTGGGGGTCGAGGCCGAACTTTTCGGCGTCGTGGTGTTTGCCTTTGGGCTCGATGTGGACTACGATATCGTATACGTGTTCAATGCTGTCTTTGATGCTGTGTTCTACGGCATCGGCTATGCTGTGGGCTTCGCTTAGGCTGAGGTTGCCGTCGGCTTCTACATCCAGGTCAATCATGTAGAGGTTGCCGATGAGGCGTGAGCGTACGCGGTGGGGATTGCTGGCGCCGGGTACCCGCTCTACGGCTTCGAATATCTTATTATAGACACTGATGTCTTTCACCCCATCCATAAGTTCTACATTGGAATCTATAAAGATACCGATAGAGGTGCGGATGATGAAGAAGCTCACGACTAAGCCCGTTATGGAGTCTAAAATGGGGAGTTGGAGAATGAAGGTGAAAAACAATCCTAAAAGAACGCTCACTGAGATAAGCACATCGCTACGCATATTCTTGGCATTGGCTATCAGCATGGAGCTATTGATTTTACGCCCCTGTCGGTATTGGTACCAGGATAGCCCCAGCTTGCCGGCGATGGAGAAAAGGGTGACGTAAATGGCTATCAGGTCAGGCATCTCGCGCTCGGAGGAAGAGAATATCCACTGAAAGGAGGAGATGAGCATTTGTATCCCGGCATAGAAGACAACGAGGGAGAGAATCTTGGTGGCAATACTCTCAGCCTTTTCGTACCCATAGACATATTTTTGCGAGGGGGGACGATTCATGATGCGAGCCGTGAATATCATTACAATCGAAATAATCACGTCAGTGGCTGAATCGATTCCATCACCCAGTACAGCCAAACTTCCTGAAAGTATGCCTACAAAAATCTTGGAAACAGAGAGTATAAAGTTCCCGATTGTACTAATCCATGAGGTCTTGATTAGTATCTTTTCTCTCGAAACAGATTCATTCATTATCGTTTAGAATTTGTCGAGCCAAAGATAAGCCTTAATCCGAATTATTCCCAAAAAAGGCATTAATTCTTTTGACGGAAATATAGAAAATAGTACTTTTGCATGTTGTGTTTCACTAATTAAATAAAGCTATTATGATTACAGAAGAAAAAAAGACAATTAACAGGCGACAATTTTTAAGCTATTCGGCCTTAGGTTTGGCCGGGCTAACCATTTTACCCAGTTGGGCTATTGACGGAGTAAAGATTGCACCAAGCGACCGCGTAGTGCTTGGTTTTATTGGTTTGGGCCGTCAGGGACTAAGCGATTTTGGTGGCCATGTCTCCTGTCCAGGTGTACAGGTAGCTGCATGTTGCGACGTGGATTCTATTAAAATTGAGCGTTTCCGCCGCCGTGCCATGGAGTGGCAAAAGTCAAAAAACATGAATCAAAGGGTTGATGGATATGAGTTCTACGAAGACTTGCTTGCCCGTAAGGACATCGACGCTGTGGAAATCGCTTCACCTGACCATTGGCATGCCCTGCTGGCTATCCATTCTCTTCAATCGGGTAAGGATGTGTATTGCCAGAAACCTTTGGCTTACACCATCATCGAAGGTTTGGCTATGGTTCGTGCGGTTCGTGAAACCAAGCGAGTATTGCAGGTAGGCAGCCAACAGCGTTCGAGCAAGGAATTTCAGAAGGCTATCGAACTGGTACAAGCAGGCGCCATCGGACATATCGAGAAGGCCTATGTTCGTGTAGGCGAGCCTCCAACGCCGTTGGATCTGCCTGAACAACCTGTTCCTGCCAACCTCAATTTCAATCAGTGGTTAGGCCCTATCAACGATCCGAAGGTGCACTACCATCAGGATCTCTGCCCCATCGTCACGTTAGACCCTAACAAGGACGAAACCCTTTGGGGCGCTTGGCGTTGGTATCAGGAAACAGGCAACGGCTACACTGCCGACTGGGGTGCTCACATGTTTGATATTGTTCAAGCCGCTATTGGCATGGATGGCTCAGGCCCCGTTGAATTCTGGCCTAAAGGATACAAGGGTGCACAATATTACGGCATGAAATATGCGAATGGTATTGTGGTGACCGAGCAACCTTATCTGGACGATAACAATGATGCTCAAGGCATTAAGTTCTTCGGAACAAAGGGATGGATTGAAGTGGCCCGTGGCTACCTGGCCAGCTCTATTGCCGGATTGATACCTGCTGAATTAGCCGGTCGACGTCCGATGAATGAAGCCCAACGTCAGGCTGCTGCCTCTGCCTCTCGAACGGCTGCCCAACGTCCACAACGAGCGCCGGGCGCATACGAGACAAGTTCGCCTCACAGTCAGAACTGGATTGATTGCATCCGCTCACGCGAAAATCCGATTGCTCCGGTAGAAGTAGGCGCCAGCACCAATACTCTTTGCTGCCTGGCTAACATCGCTCGCGAACTGAATCGCCCGGTAAAGTGGAATCCGGCACTCAACAGTTTTGTAGACGACAAAGAAGCTGCGGCCCACCGCCTTTATGGTTATACCTATCGAAGACCCTATACGCTACCGTATACTTTGTAAAAAAAATCAAAAAACGTTGCCAATGTGCAACGTTTTTTGTTGCTATTCGTCTATATTAATAGTACGTAATCTAACCCACTCTTCTACATGAAATCCGTTAACTGCATTTCTATCGCATCCTTATTGCTAATTATAACAAACAGCTTTTCTGCCCAAGAGGTTGCAGACAGTATTTCACCCAATTACATTTACAAGGCTGTCCGAACAGAGACGCCGCCCGTGATAGACGGCAGGGTAGACGACGATTGTTGGGAGAATGTGGGGACTTGGTCGGGTACCTTTGTACAACAACAGCCCGACGAAGGAAAACCCGAAACCGAAGAAACCCATATAAAGATTCTATACGACGACCATAATATGTATGTAGCCTTTCGTGCATACGATTCAGAACCGGAAAAAATAAACCGATGGCTGGCTCCTCGCGACCAGTTAAAGGGGGATGCCGTAGCCATCATTTTTGATAGTTATGATGATAAGCGCACAGGCTTTTGCTTTGCACTCACGGCCGGAGGTACGCGTGCAGACTTTCTCGTATCCAACACGAGTAGCAACGATTATACCTGGAATGCTGTATGGGATGGCAAAGTTTCGTTTGACGACAAGGGCTGGTATGCTGAATTTCGCATTCCCCTCTCTCAGCTTCGCTATTCGAATAAAGAGGTGGAGCAGGAATGGGGTATGGGAGCCCTTCGTTCTATTGACCGAAAATTGGAAACCGACCATTTGCATCTGATTCCTCGTCAAAATGACGGATTTGTTCACTCTCTTGGCCGCTTGACCGGCATTTCCAATCTTCCTAAATCCCGACGTATCGAACTATCTCCCTATACCTCACTCAAATATCAGCTTACGCAAAAAGAAGAGGGCAATCCCTATGCTACCGGATCCGAATGGGGTTATGGAGCAGGGCTGGATGGCAAGATAGGTCTGTCGAGCGACTTCACCTTGGACTTCACCATAAACCCGGACTTCGGACAGGTGGAAGCCGACCCATCGACCATCAATCTCACCGCTTTCGAGACCTATTACGAAGAGAAGCGTCCCTTCTTCTTGGAAGGAAAGAACATCTTCAGTATGCTTGGCGAAAAAATGTTTTATTCCCGCCGCATTGGTTCCCGTCCCCAATGGAGTCCCGATGAAGAAGACGGACGCTATAGTAAAGTGCCGGAGCAGACGCATATTCTAAGTGCCGTAAAGGTTTCGGGCAAGAGCAAGAAAGGCCTTTCGTTGGGAATAGTGAACAGTCTCACATCCAAGGAGAGCGCCAGGATTACAGAGAACGGTCGAGAGTACAGAATGACCGCCCAGCCTTTTACCAGCTACTCCGTAGCCCGTGTGCAGCAAGATATTAAAGGTGGAAATACAGTGGTAGGCGGTATGATTTCCTCCGTAAACCGTTCACTTGAAGAAGAACACCTTTCGGGTCTCACCCGCAATGCCTACGTTGGAGCCGTAGATTTTGAGCAATACATACTTGACCGAAGATACTATACCATGGGAAGTGTCAAGTACAGCTACGTTGAGGGTTCGAAGGATGCCATCACCAAACTCCAACGCTCGCCCGTACACTACTTCCAGCGCGAGGGAGCCACGCATGTGAAGGTGGACGAATCGCGTACCAGTTTGCAAGGAACGTCAGGAAGCATCATGGTAGGGCGGGGAGGCAAGAATAACAAATGGGTAGGCGAGCAGTATTTTAGTTGGGCCAGTCCCGGTTTCGAGTTGAATGATATGGGTTACCTTGAGTCTGCCGATTATAAATTGTTCCGCGGCTACATTGCTTATGTGGAAAACACGCCAACCGGTATTTTCCGTAATTACAACTTAGTTGCTTTCCACCGTACTTTGTGGGATTATAGCGGTGTCATTACCTACAACAACGAAGGCTTTGAAACGAATATATCTTTCATGAACAAATGGTATCTCTATTTCTGCGCTTTTTATGAAGGATACAACGTCTCGAATGGACTGTTGCGCGGAGGTATGCCCGTGAGATCCAATCCTCGCTGGGGAACAGATATGAGCTTCGGCACGGATCAGGCAAAAAAGGTATGGTTCAAGGGCTATCATGGTACCTGTTTTGGCAGTGTACAACGCTATGCTCAATATGCCTGGGCCGAAGTAAACTACCGTCCTATCCCTAATCTGGGTCTTACAGCCCGCTTGGAATACGACTACATGAATATGGGGCTTGACTATGTCGCCTCCCCCGACCTCCTCTCCAGTCCAAAGGCCGACTTACCTCAGACGGACCGGAAAGCCTACATCTTGGCCGCCCGCAAGCAAAACATAGTAGGACTGACACTGAGGATGGATTATAGTATCACGCCCGACTTATCTGTGCAGTTCTATGGCAATCCCTTCATGTCGTCGGGCAAGTACACCGCGTTCAAACGTGCCACCAACACGATGGACAAGAAATTTTCCAACCGGTTCCGCCCCCTTGATGATAAAGTCTTGGCTTATCATTCCGCTGACAACAACTACTCCGTTACCGAAGTCAATGGCAATACCTATACGTTCGATAATCCCGACTTCAGCTTCCGTGAGTTCCGCTTCAATTTGGTGGCTCGCTGGGAATACCGGCCCAATTCCATTCTCTATCTGGTTTGGGGACAGGAACGCTCAGGCTCTGATTCGGAATACATCTCTTCTTTCTCACAGAATACCAGCGCTCTTTTCAAATACCACCCCAATAATGTTCTAATGCTAAAACTCAATTACTGGTTTTCCTTGTAAATCACAACTTTTTTTGAGTACTTTTGTTCCCACAAAATGGAACCAAAAGGAAAAAATATTTGTGCCGTGCAGCGTTTTGACTTTTGGAAGCATCTTAAATTTTAGAAGGGCTTCTTCGGAGGCTGCAGCATACACAGTGATGAAGGAGCAACAACTGATAGATGGTTGTAGGAAGGGAGAAAGACTGGCTCAGAAAGAGCTTTATGACAAGTATTCCCGCAAGATGATGGGAGTTTGTCTGCGTTATGTGAACGACAGAGAAACAGCTCGTGATGTTTTACAGGATGGTTTTGTAAAAGTCTTCTCTAACATCGACGCTTTTACAGGCGAAGGCTCATTTGAAGGCTGGATGCGTAAGATCTTTGTAAATTCTGCTTTGGAATATCTGCGTAGAACGGACGTGCTGCGTGATGCTGTGGCTTTGGATGGTACTTTCGAACTGACGGATCCCGACCATTCGGCTTTATCTGCCATCACAGCGAACGAACTGCTTGAAATGGTGCAATCGTTGCCCTCAGGCTTCCGTACCGTATTCAACTTATTTGCTATCGAAGGTTATTCGCATAAGGAAATAGGCGAAATGCTGGGGATTACGGAAAGTACATCGCGCTCACAATATACACGGGCTAAACAGTTATTACAAAGAAAAATTAACGAATTGCTTTAACAATAAAGATGATTAATAAAGAAAGAGATACCTTGGATGAGCTGTTCCGCTCGAAACTCCAAAATCTGGAGGTGGATACAATGCCTGAAGATTGGGATGCAATCACCAGCCGGTTACCAAAGACGAAGGTGATACCTCTCCACAGGCGCTGGTATTATGGAGCAGCCGTCGCAGTTCTGCTGGCTCTTTTCGTTGGAGGAGGAAGTTACTACCTGACCCGTCAACCTGCTACAGTATCGTCCGCCATTGCGCAAGAAACAGATGTAGCCATCCCCGACTCCCAAGATACAGTTTCCGGGATAATCCTCGTTTCTGAGGATGAAGACAACGCCGCACCGGATGGAGACGCGGTACGCCATGTCTCTACAATGAATGTTGCAACCCTCGCCACAGCAAATATTGATCGTATCGCCACAATGGATGGTAGAGACGTGGCGCGTCGCATCTCTGATGCAACTCTTGCCACAACAAATGTAACGATTTCGGTAGAAACCCCTATACATTCCATAGATAAACAAATAAGTAAGCCCGTACTTATTGCAGACGCTAAACCTGTATTTGCAGGAAGCAAAAAATCTTCAGCTTCGCGGAAATGGGGCTTTGGTGCAGGTTTGGGTGGTCTTACGGAAGGCTCGAATAGTACGGTTGGTACTTATCTGCTTAGAAGCAGCAAGATGGAAGATGAGCACCTGCTGGCACTGAATGCCGTAACATACCAGAATCAAGGTAATATGCCGAAAACAAATATAAAACATAAATCGCCAATCTCGTTTGGATTTTCGGTAAGCCGATACTTAAACGACCGATTCTCCATCCAGACAGGGCTAACCTACTCTTTGTTGAGGTCTAGTTGGGAAACGCAAGGTATTTATAAAAACCTCACAAAGCAGAATTTGCATTTCGTAGGTATTCCCCTTTCTCTATCCTATAAGATAGCTGAATGGAACCGCTTTATGGTGTATGCTTCTACCGGCGTACAAGCTAACATTAATGTGGCTGGGCAGGAACGAACCGAAAGTTTTTCCGGAGATACGCAAACAGGTTCACAGCATACAAGTGTACGTATGAAGGAATGGCAATGGTCTCTCAATGCCCATGCAGGGATAAGTTATCCCCTCATTCGTCCCCTCCATGTATTTGCCGAAATAGGCGCTGCTTATTATTTCGATAATGGAAGCGAAATGGAGACTGTTTTTTCTGAAAAACCCTTCAATCTGAGTCCACAATTTGGTTTCAGGCTGAGTTTCTAATAATAAAGTGAAATCATAATAATTGTAATTATAAATAGTAAAAAAAGAACAGTATGAAAAGACTTGTTTTAGGCGGATTATTAACCGCTTGTGTATTAGTGTTGCCTTCATGTTTAGGCGATGGTGGTTCAAACACTCGAACCTTATCTAACATACCTGGAGTTGTTCGTTTTGATTTGAAATCAATGAAGACGTTGGTTGATGCCGCTGAAGCTCTTCCTTTAGGACTTTACAGCCCCGATGTTGAAGCCAGAGGATTTGATAATGGTGATTGCGTCTTGATTAGTTTTTCTGTCGATTTCAATAGTGCTGAAAATGTCAATGCCCAGACGACCGGGTATTTAAATATAGCCTTGTCGAGTATTTTGCCGGTAGATCAATTTCCTTGCGATGCACACATGAGGGATACTTCTGTATTGCTTGATAATAAGACAGAACAAGCAATTTCTTATGCTATAGACTCATATTTGGGCTATAGATTGGTAAATGACAAACTTTTTCTCTTCTCTGATATTGACCAGTTGACCGACCAGAAAAACAACTGGATTTTGTATTATGACCCTAAATTAGAGGCCGAGAAAGATGGTCAAGGAAAGCGTATCTATTCATTGTTCTTGCGCGCCCAGATACGGGTAGAAGGAACGAAACCAAATAATCCGTATGCTGTACCCAATGCCTTTAATGCAGGCTATTTCTTTGAACAGGTGAATGCAAAGGAACTTAGTGCAGGCAGCAAAATCGCCTACATCAAGATTAATCACATCAATAAAATTACAAGAACCGAACAAGACACTACTTTTACTTGGACTTCCTCTGAATTAATCCCAATTAACGTTGTCGAGGATAATTAAATATTTGGTATATTTGCCCAATTTAAAAGAGAACTATGACAAAGAATGGTTTTTATTGTATTCTGTCTGTTTTATCGCTTTCGTTAGTAACTTCGTGTTTCTCTGATGGCGGACAGAAAGTTAATTTGGGCAATTATCCGGGTGTCGTAGTGAAGCGTAACGACAGCGCATACTTTCATTTAAAAGGAAATACAGTAGTGTATTCTTCTAAAACCAATTCGAGTGTTGACAATGGTGATTGTGTGATTCTGGACTTTACGCTTGATTACGGTCTAAAAGAAAATGCCGATTCTGGCAGTGCGAGAGGCTTCTATACGGTAAATATAACCAAAACGATTCCTGTACCCAACTATGATTTGCTCGTTGAGAAGACGGATACTTCTGCCCTTCTACCTAACGAGCAAATCATTAGTTCCATTCAGCAAGGAAATACATTTATATTGAATCGTCTTTTCCTTTATACCAACCATCCGGTTGATACTTTGCCGCTAAACTTCGTGCTTTCGTACAATCCACAGCAAACGACGACGGATCATGTTTATGACCTCTTTTTGCGCGTATCACATAAGACGGACGCGGCTGTTGGCACACAGCCAACTGTCCAATATAATGCGTTCAATCTGGAAGAGTTAAGCAGAAGGGAAACCGACTCTTTGTTTTTTAGAATCAATTATATTCAAAGTGTGAATAAAGACTCCACTCAACTCCTTTGGAAATCTTCGGAGGTTTACCGCTACGGCTTATAGGATTGTTAGACGAGCGTATTTCAAGATGAGACGTTTTGAGCCGAAGTTGTCGAATTCGATGATGGCGCTGGCGTCATTCCCTTCTCCTTCAGTTGAAACAACTGTGCCTATACCAAATCGGTCATGCTGTACTCTCATGTCGGCAGATAAACCGGAGAGATTATTGCCGGTAGAAGAAGCCGGTTTTGATTTGGTATCACTCAGCTTCGTTAATTGTTTCTCATAGTACCTTTTCTCTTGCGGCAGTCTTTCCACTGGCTTCCTATATGCTACCTTCTCAAAATCCTCATATTGCTTCTGGAAACGATTGTCGGTCGGTAATTCCCCACCTCCTTGTACCTCTATATACTGCATATCAAGGTCGCCTAAAAAGCGGCTGGGAGAACAGAGGTTGCTTTGCCCGTTACGATAACGGCTTTTAGCATAAGTGAGAATGCAATTGTCTTCGGCACGGGTGATAGCCACATAAAACAGGCGCCGTTCTTCCTCAATAGCACGGGGATTGTCTTTGGATAAGGTAGAGGGGAAGAGTTCTTCTTCCAAGCCTACTACAAATACATTTTTAAATTCCAATCCTTTGGCGGCATGTACCGTCATCAGGGTTATCTTGTCCGTATCCTTGTCTTTGTCGTTGTCCTGATCGGTATAGAGGGAGACTTCGGAAAGGAAATCAGACAACGTTACTTGCTCGGCGCCTTCTTCAAAACGGGATAGGGTGAAGTCGAGCATGCCTTTGAGCAATTCTTGCACATTTTCCTTCCGGCTGATATTCTCCACAGTTCGATCTTCGTTGAACTCTTTTAATATACCGGTCTCCTCTAATATCAGAGCGGCAGTTTCATCTAACGTCAACGTCTGACTCTGTTCTACGAATCGTTCGATCATTTCCCTGAAGCGTGTTAGTTTGGCAAGCGTACCGCTATTAATTTGCACCTCAAATTTGACCGGGTCTTGCAGTACCTCCCAGGGGCTAACGCCATGCGCTACAGCGGCGTTTGTTAATTTTGACACCGTTGTATCGCCAATTCCGCGCATGGGATAATTGATGACTCGCTTTAGGGCTTCTTCATCAAAGGGATTCACCAGCAGGCGCAGGTAAGCAATGATGTCTTTTATCTCCTTTCGCTGATAGAACGAAAAGCCTCCGTATACCCGATAGGGGATGTTGCGTTTGCGAAGCGCCTCTTCTAATACGCGTGACTGGGCATTGGTGCGATATAATATGGCAAAGTCGATAAAGGCGTAATGAGCACTTCCCATGCGCATCTCGGATATTTGGGAAGCTACGATATAGGCCTCTTCGTAATCGGAAAAGGATGTGAACAGGCGTATCTTGTTGCCTTTCTCCTTTTCTGAATAGACATCCTTGTGTATTTGCTCCTTGTTTTTATTAATCAGGCTGTTGGCTATATCTACAATGTTTTGTGTAGAACGATAGTTTCGCTCTAATTTGAATACCTTGCTGCCCGGATATTGATTCTTAAATTGGAGGATATTTTCGATATTAGCTCCCCGGAACGAATAGATGCTTTGTGCATCATCACCCACTACGCAGATACGATGGTGCTGCTCCTGTAGGCGTTGCACAATAAGGTGCTGGGCAAAATTGGTATCCTGGTACTCGTCTACCAATATATATTGGTAGAGGCTGCTATATTTGGCCAAAACGTCGGGATGATCTCTAAACAAGATATTGGTTTGTAGCAGCAGGTCGTCGAAGTCCATGGCTCCCGCCTGGAAGCAACGATTTTGATAGCGGGCGTAGATCTCGCGAATGCGAGGTACTTTGGTGTGCATATCGTGCTCTACCAGTTCTTTGTTTTGCTCGTATGCCTTGCTGGTGATGAGTGAGTTTTTGGCTTGCGATATGCGACTTTGCACCAGACCGGGGCGATATTGTTTATCATCCAGCCCCATTTCTTTGATAATTGTTTTGATGAGGCTTTTCGAGTCGTCGCTATCGTAGATTGTAAAATCCGAACGATAGCCGATATGCTCGGCTTCCTTTCTGAGGATGCGCGAGAAGATGGAGTGAAACGTTCCCATCCACAGACGTCGGGCTATGGTAGGGTCGGTTAGTTTGGCAATACGTTCTTTCATCTCCTTGGCAGCCTTGTTTGTAAAGGTGAGAGACAGGATGGTATAGGGCGGTAATCCGCGGTCAAGCAGATACGCTATTTTATATATCAGCACCCTTGTCTTTCCCGAACCGGCACCGGCAATTACCAGTTCCGGCCCGTCTACATAGAGCACTGCCTCGCGCTGACTTTCATTTAATTGATTTAGATATTCTTCCACGTTTTTTTATTCATTCATTCGTTGTATAACCAATACATCGGCAAAGCCATCTTCGGTAGAAATCCAATCGGTCAGTTTTCCCGAGATGGAAAATCCACACCGCTGGAAGAGTGCCTTGCTTGGTTCGTTGGACACTGATACGTATGCATATAACTGATGCAGCTTCAGGAAGGAGAAAGCATAGTCTATCAGCAGATAAAGCGCTTCGGTAGCCAATCCGCTTCCCTGATGTTCCGTATCAAGCATGATGCCGACTCCGGCCTTTCGATTATGGGAGTCGAAGTCGTATATGTCGACAACTCCAATTCCTTTGCCGGATTCACGTTGCTCAATCATCAGGCGTAATTGCTTCAATTCGTATATATTGAGGTGTGATTGAGCGATATATTCCTTCAATACGTATCGGGAATAGGGAGAAAGGGTGTTGCCCATCCTCCAGAGGTTTGTATCATTTTCCCAAGCGTATAGCAAGTCTAAATCCTCAGGCTCTAAGGCACGTAGTCGTATTTTTTCGTTTGTCAGCATCTTCTTATTTTGTTGGAGAAACCAATCGATTGCTTTGCTTATTATATATATGGTACGTTGTTTTCTTGTTCACGATGGAGTCCATAAACAGAAGCATCTGTTCGAAGCGTACATCGGGATGGTAAAAAACGATATCCGTAAAGGCTTTCATCTGATTGCGACGGCAGATGGCATCCATTACCCGCTCTTCATCCAAATTCCACAGGTTAACGTACTCGCTGTCGGGCAAATGTTTCAGGCAAGCTTCTTTAACAGTGGCGAAGTTGTCTTCGCGACAGATAACCAGCAGCCGGAGACGTTTGCCCTTTTTCTTTTTACGCTTGTCGTCTTGTTTCTGTGTAGAAGCCTTTAATCTGATAGCTAAGCGGATAAAGAACGACATCAACCTGCCTGAGCGCGGATAGTATTTCTTATAGAAGATAAGCATGGCGCCGTAGAAACTCTTTATAAAACGGGCGTCGCCTCGCTTGGTGCTTTCGCCCTTGTAGTGCAGGATACGTTCGGGGATGTAGTAGTTGGTATAGCCTTCCAGCACTAAGCGGTATGAAAGGTCGATGTCTTCGCCGTACATAAAGAATGATTCATCCAGCAAGCCCGTCTTATCCAGCGCTTCGTGCCTGAGCAGCATAAAAGCGCCCGCCAATACATCCACCTTATGCTGTTTGTTGGGGCTTAGGTAGGGCAGGCTATAACGGGCAAACAGTTTCGACTTTGGAGAGAACTTGCCTAATCCAAACAACTTGCAAAACGAAACCCATGGCGAAGGGAAACTGCGCTTACTCTCGGGCAGGAAGACTCCGTGACCATCTATCATCTTCACGCCCACTCCGCCTGCTTCAGGATGTTCGTCCATAAAGAAGCAAAGCGTGCGGATACTCTCCTCGCCAATAATTGTATCGGGATTCAGAAGCAACACATACTCTCCTTTGCACTGCTTAATCGCTTGATTGTTGGCTACCGCAAAACCGGGATTCTTATCATTCGCAATAAAAATCACATTGGGAAACTTGGGGGAAAGATACTCCACCGACCCATCCTCCGAATGATTGTCTACCACAAACACTTCGGCATCCATTCCGTTAACTGCTTTTTGAACAGACAAAAGGCATTGCTCCAGAAAGTATTTAACGTTATAATTAACTATAACAATAGATATCTTGACAGAATATTCTTCATTCTTCATGCGTTATTCTTCATTAATGGTAAAGCGGGTACGGTTTATGATGGAACGACCGAGCGTTACCTCGTCTGCATATTCTATCTCGTCGCCAATAGAGATGCCCCTTGCAATCTGAGAGATGGCAACCTCTTGATAGGGCGAAAGTTTACGGTAGATAAAGAAGTTTGTCGTATCTCCTTCCATTGTCGTGCTAAGGGCAAGGATAACCTCCTTTACTTCACCTTTGGCTACCCGTTCCACTAAACTGTCTATCTCTAAATCATTAGGTCCAATTCCGTCGATGGGCGAAATAATCCCACCCAGCACATGGTATACGCCATGAAACTGACCGGTATTCTCAATCGCCATCACCTCCTTAATATTTTCAATTACACAAACGATCGATTGATCTCGCCTTGGATCTGCACAAATACCACACATCTCGTTGTCGCAAATATTATGGCACACCCTGCAATACTTTACCTCTTTCCTCAATGCCAGTAAGGCCGAAGTAAACCTTTCGGCGTACCCCTCATCCCTTCTCAGCATATAAAGCGCCAGTCTGAGCGCTGTACGACGTCCCACTCCCGGCAAAGTAGCCAACTCATTCACAGCATTTTCCAATAAAACCGACGGATATCTCTGATTCATTCCTTCCTTTCTTTTCTATGAGGGTAGCTTTTACAGCTTGAGTTTGGTGCGGATGGATTTGGGGAGGGCGTCTTTGTGTACTACGATGTCCATGGTTTTGTAGCGGGCGAAGGCCTCTGATACATACCATATTCCTTTGTACTTGCTGTCTGTTCCCCAGGAGTTTTTCACCATGTAGAAAGGTTTACCTGTTTGGTCTTTGGCGATGCCGAAGATTTGCATACCGTGGTCATCTGTCGTCTGTTGGTTGTCGTAACCTGTTTGACGCATTTCCTGGGTGATGGTCAACTCCTGGCAAGGTTTGTCGAGCAGTTTGCGTACTTCATCAGTTTTTTGCCTTGTGCTCAGGCCCACCCAGCGTTCCTGGTCGGAGCCGGAGGTTGAGATGGCTTCTACGTCGGGCACTACGCCAATTCCGTCGCGGGTGAAGCCTACTTCGCTAACGTCCGAAGCCCAAGCTATCGTGTAACCGTTATTGATGGCGTTGTTTATCACTTCAATCAATTCGTCAATCGGAAGATTGTAGGATTCTGTCCAGCGCCAGTTGTCGGGAATCTCCAATGCAAAAGTGGTATAGAACGGATGGTGAGTATATGAGGTGAGGGAAACGTAATCGTTCATATTCAATCCCAACTCCTTGGCAAAGCTCTGAGGAGTGTAGCTCTTACCATTGTAGGTAAATGATTGTGGCGTTTCGCCCAGGTAGGCGTCGATAATCCCGTCGAAGCCATTTTTCCAAGCAGTAGTGAGCTTTCCGTTCGGATTTTTCACAATGGCTTTCACGTAACTTTCGGCTGCGCTCTCCATCTCGCCATGTGCATGCATATCTTCGCCGTAATTCAATCCCGGCTGAACAGCATCGGGCACAATGCCATAGTGTTCAATCGCATATCGAACATCGTCAAACGAACCTCCTTCAGCGAAGTTAATCATCCCGCCTGTACGAACATATTTATCGGCCTTGTCTTTATATGAATGGTTAACAATGTACATCTCCGACAAATCAAATTCGCCTTTTCCCAAGCGTAATAGTTCAGACTCCAGGTGGCCAAGGGCGGAGAAGCACCAGCAGGTCCCAGTGCGATTCTGATTCTTTACAGGGGTAATCTTTAGTTCTTTAACCGGAGTAAATACATACTCGTCATCATTTTGAGCTGTGGCGCTCGTGAAGCAAATAACCAGCATCAAAGCGGCTACCATCCACTTATTCATACGAATCATATCTTTTTAGTTTAGTATTAAAATTAATCACAAATATACGATTATCAATTGAAACACTGATATTATTAGTACATTTGTAGCAAAATATTCTGAATCGCATGGGAAGTAAACAATACAAAGTAACGATTGTTGGTACGGGCAATATCGGTGGAGCCATTGCCCGTGGGCTAACTCAAGGCACAGTAATAGAGCCTTCTAATATTACTTGCACCGACCGTTCACAAGCGCTGCTCGATAAAATACAGGCATTTAATCCGGCAGTTCATGTAAGCCACGACAACATTGAGGCTGTGCGTGGAGCCGAAATTGTTATCATTGCAGTAAAGCCCTGGATGGTAGAAAGTGTAATTGACGAGATTAAGACGACGCTTGACTACGATACTCAAGTGGTTGTTTCAATAGCTGCCGGCGTAACCTTTGAACAATTAACAGCTTACCTTACCAAACGGTCCGGTATGAATAGATCAACGCCACCTATTTTCCGTGTCATACCCAATACGGCCATCGAAGTACGTAGCAGTATGACGTTTGTTTCTGCCTGCGATGCTTCGCAAGAACAGACAGAGCTGATATTAAGTATTTTCAACGAACTGGGTAATGCCCTGCTTGTAGACGAACGCCTTATGACAGCTGGCACGGCCCTTGCCTCGAGCGGCATTGCATTCGCCCTCCGCTACATACGGGCAGCCATAGAAGGCGGTGTAGAGTTAGGTTTCTATCCCCAAGAAGCTCAAGAGATAGTCGTTCACACCGTAAAAGGCGCCGTGGATCTCCTCTTAAACAACAAAAGCAATCCCGAACAAGAGATAGACCGTGTAACCACCCCTGGTGGCATCACCATCCGCGGCCTCAACGAAATGGAACTTTCCGGCTTCACCTCCTCTGTAATCCGCGGCCTCAAAGCCAGCAAGTAAAATGGAGCTTTTCGATATCAGTTACTGGGAAATCCTCAGTAACTTAATATATCCTGGATTTTTGCATTACTGTTACAAATAAATGCCGTATCTTTATGTAATAAAATAACAAATTTATATGGTGTAAATTTGCAAGGGATTCGGAATATAGCCCTCTATAATTCCATTCCGGTTCAGCTTGGCAACAGCAACAAGTTGAGCAATAAGTTTGTGTACAGTGCCGTTGAAAAGGGTGCACGGACTGCAACATTTAAGGACTCGGTCGATTGGCTCGAAACAGCCGGCATAGCCCTCAAATGTACTAAAACTACTCGCGGAGACGTTTCTCCTGCCCAATATGCAGATAAGAGTGCATTCAAATTATACCTCGCTGATGTCGGATTGCTTTCTCAAACCCTTCAAGTGAATCGCGAAAATTTGTCAATATTTAACCAAATGTACAAAGGTGCCATTACTGAAAATTATGTCGCAATGGAATTGATACAACGAGGACATACGCTCTATTTTTGGGAAACAAACAGCAATAGTGAAGTTGATTTTGTTATCACAATCGAGGGTGCAGTCATTCCCGTTGAGGTAAAAAGTAGTGAAAATAACCGCTCAAAAAGTTTGAACACATTTATTCAAAAATACAAACCGCAGTACGCTCTGCGGGTTTCAGAGAAGAACTTCGGATTTGAGCATGGTATTAAGAGCGTACCGCTTTATGCCACATTTTGTTTATAAACCGGATTAAATCATTTGTCCGCTGATAGGACATGGTGGATGAGGGCTACGAAGACGGGACCGTATTTCTGTAACTTCATGTCGCCTACTCCGCGGACATTGGCAAATGCGTCCAGGGTGAGGGGTTTTTGGTACACCATGTCTTCGAGTGCTGCGTCGGAGAAGATAATATAAGCCGGCATGCTTTCTTGTTGGGCTATCTGGCGACGAAGCTGTTTCAGGGAATCCATCAGCGTTTCTTCGATGGTGTTGGCGGCTATTACCTGAATGGGGCGGGCTTGAGGCGTTTTCTTCTCCCGCTCCTTCTTTACGGGGCGGATAATCTCTTCCGGCTCGCGATAGGTGGTTAGTTGGGCATGCGTTTCGCCAAACAGCACCTTGCGTCCCAAAGGGGTTACTTTAAGCACCTGTTGCTTGGCATAATCTACTTCTATATAGCCTAATTGAAGCATTTGGTAGATGTATTCCTTCCATACTTTGAAGGGAAGGTCTCGACCTGCGCCGTAGGTTTTCAGTCTGTCGTAGCCTAATTGATGAAGCTCGGCTCTGCCGGAGGCGCGCAAGATGTCGATCAGCATTTGCACACCAATCTTTTCTTCAGTACGCATGATGGCGCTAAGCGCTTTCTGTACCAGGATACTCCCATCGAAGCGTTGGGAAGGATTCTGGCATACGTCGCAGTTGCCGCAATCGTGTTCCGATTCTTCGCCAAAGTAATTGAGAAGGATGCGGCGGCGGCAGATGTCGGTTTCACAGAAGCGTTGCATACGGTTGAGTTTCTCCATGTTGACTTCATTTTGCCCGCTCTCCTCGGCAAAGCGGCGAAGCAACACCAAATCACCCAGCGAATAGAATAGGAGGGTGTCGCTCTTCAGCCCATCCCGTCCGGCGCGTCCTATCTCTTGGTAATAGTTTTCGATGCTGCCCGGCATATTATAGTGGATTACAAAGCGGACATTACTCTTGTCTATTCCCATACCGAAAGCAATTGTGGCGCATACCACATCAATGCGGTCGTTGATGAAGTCATTCTGCGTCTTGTCTCGTTCCCGGGGAGAGAGGCCTGCATGGTAGGCAGCCGCCCGAATGTTGTTCGTATTAAGTATTTGAGCCACATCTTCTGTATCTGCCCGTTTCATGCAATAAACGATGCCGCTCTGGTCTTTGTGACGGCGAATAAAGTTTACGATGGCGGTTATCTTTTCCTTTTTGCCCAGTCCGCGTTGTACGGAAAGGCTTAGGTTGGGGCGGTCGAAGGAGGAGATAAACAGTTGAGGGTCTTCCAACTTCAGTTGCTCTATGATGTCGAGGCGGGTGATTTTATCGGCGGTTGCCGTCAGTGCAATTACCGGGACTTGCGGGAAACGTTCCTTTACGATGGCCATTTGCGTATATTCAGGACGGAAATCGTGACCCCAGCGTGAGATGCAATGAGCCTCGTCTATGGCAATCAGCGAAAGATCCATGCGCGAAAGCAGCCAATCAAGTTCACTCAGCAATCCTTCCGGCGAGAGGTAAAGGAGCTTGATTTCGCCCTGCAAACAGCGTTGCCTTACCTGTTGGCGTTCATTTTCGGGCAGCATGCTATTGAGTGCAGCCGCCGGAATACCGTTTGCAACTAAACTCTCCACCTGGTCTTTCATCAAGGCTATCAGGGGAGACACCACCAAAGCCGTTCCCGGCATATACATGGCCGGTAATTGAAAACAAATAGATTTACCGCCTCCGGTAGGCATCAAAACCAATGAATCTTTCTTCCCGATAACTCGTTCAATCACCTCAGCCTGCAACGGCCTGAACGTATCAAATCCAAAATATTTCTTCAATAAAGGAATCAATTCCTGCATATCTCATCATTTTGACAGCAAATATATAAAAATTTTACCAAAGTGAATTAGTGGATTTCTACCATTACAACATCTAATCCGGCGGTTTCATTTCCGGCGAGGGCTATAAGATGTGTATCTTCTTTATCCACAGCTATCTTTCGCAGATTATTTTTTGTTTTATCTGAACATAATAGTAATCCATAGCTTTTTTGAAACCGGCTATTGAATACCATGCATAATATCCATCAGGAAGAGTGATATAGGTCGAGAAACTAAATGGAATGTTTTTTTGGGAAATATACCGATAAGTGTTTAAATCATACACAATAAGATTTTGTGTCCTAGTATCTGTTACCGTTATTGTTTGAGCAATTTCGTCTATATGAAAGTCATAAACCCCATTATATTCTCCCGGCCCGTTTCCTTTAGCACCCACTTGCGTGATAAATTTTCCGTCCATATCATATTAATATTGGATATCCAACTCAAAGTGATTAGCTTTACCGCTTCTTTGAATCCTGTATAATAAGCTTTATGGAAAGACGTTATTTTATTGAGGGAAGTTTTGAAAAGTGAAGGGTTTTGTGTTTCTTTGTGTTTATTATTAGAAAACTATGATAAAGAAAGGAAAAGAGTATGTCTTTGAATAAAATTATTTTGATTGGTAACGTGGGGAGAGACCCTGAAGTACGCTATTTTGACAACGGAAGAGCTGTAGCTAATTTTCCAATGGCCACCTCGGAGAGAGGGTATACAATGGCCAATGGAACAGTGGTGCCTGAGCGTACGGAATGGCATAATATTGTTGTAAGAAATGACCGGGTAGCCTTCGTGGAAAAATGGGTTAAGAAAGGTTCGGCCGTCTATATTGAAGGCAAGTTACGTACACGTAATTACGATGATCAGGCCGGTGTTAAGCATTATATTACGGAAATCTATGCAGACAGGGTGGAGTTCTGGAACTTTGGCGTAAGAAGGGAAGATGGTGGAACGCCCGAAACCACTTCTGCCACACAGCAGTCGCCCGGGCAAAACCAAGGTGTTCAGTATGCACAATCTACGCCAACGGTTGCCCCTTCTGTTCCCTTAGAAACAAACGAATCCGACGATCTGCCGTTCTGATATGCGGGTGGATATGCGATTTTGGATGATTGCCGGGGTTTGGATGTGTGTTTCTTGTTCGGAATACACGCCCAAGCCCCGAGGTTATTTCCGAATAGAGCCACCTACCCCCACTTATATGAGTCTTTTGGTCAACGAACTTCCTTATTCGTTCCGGATATCTTCGCTGGTAACGGTTGAGACGCCGCCTTTATACAGTCCGGGTGAAAGGTGGATTAATCTTTCTTATCCTTCTTTGGGAGCAAAGATTTATTGCAGCTATCTGGCTGTAACACCAGCAACACTCGAAGTTGCAGCAGAGGAATCGCTCGAGTTGGTATCCCGACAGGCTAAGGGTGCACAAGCTATTAGCGAGCAAGCTTACACAAATAAAACTGAGCAAGTATATGCCTCCCTGTATGAATTAGACGGAGCCACAGCCTCACCCCTTCAGTTTATGCTGACGGATAGCTCCACTCACTTCTTTCGAGGAGCCTTGTACTATGACTACGTACCCAATCCCGATTCAATAGCGCCTGTAACAAACTACCTGAAAGCCGACATGATGGAGCTAATTCAATCCTTTAGCTGGAAGAAATAATGCCTTTGATACTGAAACATACGGAACCTCTATGGGGTGTTTGGAAAATAGAAGAAGATTCTGAAGTACTCCTTTCGCAATTAACGCATACAGACGAATATCTCCCCTCTTTAGAAAAACTGCGTACCGAGAAACGCAAACAGGAATGGCTGTCCGTTCGAGTACTGCTGAAAGAGCTTTTGGGGGAAGAAACGCAGATAAGTTACCGGACAAACGGAGCTCCTTACCTGCCCGAGAAAGAGATGCATATCAGCATCTCGCATACAAACGGATATGCAGCCGTCATCCTAAACGAACATACGCCAACAGGTATTGATATAGAACACCGTAGCGACCGTATCCTAAAGGTACGCAGCCGCTTTTTGAGTCCTGAGGAAGAGGCATATATTGATAAAGAACACACAGTGGAACACTTACTCATTTGTTGGTGCGCCAAAGAAGCCCTATTCAAGCGAATAGGGCAAAGCGAGGTGGATTTCCGCGAGCATCTGCATATATCTCCTTTTCCCTACAGCGAATCAGGCAGCCTTACGGTTACTGAAACACGTACGCCTCAAACAGCTACATATACCTTAAATTATATGTTCATCAATATTTGTTTTGCCAATACATGGTTTCTTGTAACAACAGTAATCAACTGACCCTTAGCATTATATTCTGCAACAATAGTTTTCCCCTCATGGTTAAGATAGAATAGAAAAGTAGTTCCTGTTTCTGTCTGCATAGCCCTCATGCGCAACACCGGATCCAATGCATATATTGAGTTTTTAAAACCCGTCAATACAGCCTCAGGCATTGTTTGGCCTGTCAAGTCCCAGAAATTGACTATCCATTCATAGCCTCTTGTGAAGATAGCTGTTTTTAACTGCATGGATTCGACCACTCCGGCACTAACTTCCGAATAAACAATGTCAACCATCGAAATATCCACGATCTCGGGACTTTCAAAAAGCCTATTCAACTCTTTGAGTATAGTTGGAGGAACTGTAACAGGTATATCCGTACGATAGTTTACATCACCTATTACTTTTATGAAATCACCGTAGACGGTAAAGTATATATTTGAGAGTGTCGATTTATTGGTTACACACACACAGTAGATAGGTGTAAAATCTTTGCGATCAAGAATATAAGAATCATCTACATCCCATCTACCATAAGATGTTTGCAAGAGAGCCTTGGAAACGACCGGCTCAATTTGATTATAAGGTACAGCCAACTTCTCCAAAAGCCAATCTCCCTGGTCACTAAACCAGGAAGAAGTTTGCCGGGAATTGAAATTAAAATCGGCAACATAATTACCACTCACTAACGACCAGACAACTTGATACGCAGTTGGATATCGACTATCAAAAGATCTCAAAACTTGCCCCGGAGGAACAACCGTCGAAACATCCGGTTTATTAACATCACCGGAATCTCCTCCATACTCACTGGAGCAACTAAAAAATAAAAGCAGGATTAGGCAAGACACAACTGTCTTGAACTGTAAATAGGTTTTCATTTCATATCCATTCCTTGATAAAGTTCTCCATTTCCGGAGCATGTTCTTCTAAGCTTTGCAGCAATTTGAATTGGGCCTTGGTTCGCTGCAGATTATGTTTAGGGTGATGAATCTTGTAGTAAGTATCGCCGTTGATATAATCAGTCAGGAATCTGACGGTTTGCATATAGGTAAGCAACCGCCCGCCGTAGGGGAGCATGCTTATCTCCAAAGGGGTAAGGAACGATTGGGCCGTTTCCATATACCCTCGGGTATAAGCTTT
>BNTS01000066.1 GCA_025996775.1 Bacteroidia bacterium
GAACAAACCCGTCACATTTTCATCCTAAGCCGCTACTATAATAAATCGCACAAAGAAATAGCCTCAACATGCCATATAGGCACTAAGGCCGTAGAATTTCACATTACCAAAGCTCTGAAAGCCCTTCGAATCAACCTCAAAGACTACTTTTAACTATAAGGATGTTAAGTGTTTCGTTATTTGAAAAAGCAAATTTGAGAGACTTCCTGATCAAAAAAATTAGAGAACTATCAAAATGACACTTCTCTAACTCTTATTTTTTTAGCGGACAATATAGCATGTGCTACGTCTCTACATCTCTACATCTCTACATGTGTTTTTTATTGATTCATTTGAGCTTCAATAGCATTGAACTCATCGTTCATATTCAGGTTATAATAAATGTTGCGAAGGGCAATTAAATATTCTCTGTCGTCCGGTTTCAATTTATTTACTTTCTCAAAATACGGAAGAGCCTTTCTGAATATATCTTTAGCCTTTGCTACTTCTTCCTGATATTGCTTATTGTCGTTCAACATATTGGCCTCATTTTGTTTGTTGATAGCCTGGTTGTAATAAACACGTCCAAGATTGGACAAAGACTCGGTATAATTGGGATCAATAGATAGAGCCTTATTGAAACTTTCTTCAGCTTTATCATAGTCCTTAACTGACTCATAAACTCTTCCCAATACGTCGTAAAGCTGAGGATTATTGGGTTCCTGAGCGATAGCTGTATTCAGATACGTGATAGCCTTATCGTTTCTATCAGAATAGATATAGGTATTAATCAAGCTCAGCAGGAAGAATTTTTCTTCCGGGAATTTCTTCAAACCTTCTTCCAAAGTTTTTTCTGCATTTACCGTGTCTTTCAATTGATTGTATTCTTCGGTAAGATACTGATAAACCTCGTTGAGGTTGTAGTTGGTAGATTTAGCACGTTCCAAAGCAGCGATTGCCTTTTGATGATCATCCAACTGAGTAGCTGTAACGGCTGCATAGAATTGAGCAATCATATAATTTGAATCTCTTGGAGCTGTCTTGTTGGCCTTACCATAAGGCAGCTCTTCAATTGCCAAATATTGCTCAAAGCAGTCGTAAGCTTTTGCGTAATTTCTTTCGCCCAAGTAATAACCACCGGCATTGATGTAATATACATGATCTGCAGTCAGAATACCCTTTATATCTTTGGTATATTTAGCTTTGACCTTGCCTTTTGCATCGGGCAACTGATCTAATTCATTAGCCTTATCAAAGTACTGCAGGATATTCGTCAAAGCACCATACATAACCGACTCGTTTGGCTGTTGTCCAAGCATTTGCTTCATTCTTTCTGCACTGAATTGTTGATCTTCAACAAAACCTGCCACAAACCAAGTTTTCGCATCGTTTTTCGTTTCCTCATTGGTCAAAGCGCCTTTAATCAACTCTCTGGCCTCATTAAAATTTGCATTGGTACTTTTCGCTATGCTCTGAGCTTCACTTACTGCTTTCTTCTGAGCAAAGGAGGCTGATACCGCAACACATAATGCAATTGTTAACACTACTCGTTTCATTGTAAATTGTCTTTTGATATTAATATTCCAATTTTAATAATTATTCTTCTACCGAAGTATTTGATTTATTTTCAATGTCTTCGCCATCGTCAACATCATCAACATCTTCCGCCTCATTGTAATCAACATCTATTTCACTCAGGTTGACATTAGTGATCCTGTTTAAAATAGCTTCGTTCTCGGCTTTCTCTTCTACGCTTTTCTCTTCAGCCTCTGACAAGACTTTGCAAACCGAAGCTATTTCATCATGCCGTTTTTCTAAGTTAATAAGGCGTACACCTTGGGTGGCACGTCCTTGTACATTCATAGATAAAACACTCATGCGAATTGCAATTCCCGATTTGTTAATGATCATGAGATCATTGTCTTCGGTTACATTTTTTATAGCGACTAACTTTCCGGTTTTATCTGTGATATTGATGGTTTTAACACCTTTACCACCCCGGTTAGTTATGCGATAGTCATCAATATGAGAGCGTTTACCATATCCTTGTTCAGATACTACCAGAATGGTTTCTTCTTCCTTGTTCTTGATACAAACCATGCCTACTACTTCGTCGGTAGGATCTTCGGGGTCTAATGTCATACCTTTTACACCCGAAGCCGTACGACCCATTACGCGAACAGCACTTTCATTGAAACGGATGGCTCGGCCGTTGCGGCTGGCTATGATTACTTCGTTCTGACCGTTGGTCAACCGTACATCTATCAGTCCGTCATCTTCACGCAGGGTGATTGCGTTCACACCGTTCTGACGCGGATGCGAATAGGCTTCCAGCAAAGTTTTCTTTATCACACCTTTGCGGGTACAGAACAAAAGGTAATGCGTCTTGAGGAAATCAACATCAGATCTCAATCTCTTGATACGTATAAAGGCATTCACCTTATCATCCGACTCTATATTCAGAATATTTTGGATGGCTCTTCCTTTGGTATTCTTGGCACCTTCAGGTATTTCGTATACCTTCAACCAGAAGCATCTGCCCTTGGCTGTAAATATTAATAAGGTAGCATGCATGGATGCAGGATAGATATATTCCACAAAATCTTCATCGCGGGTTTCAGAACCTTTAGACCCTAATCCGCCGCGTGCCTGTGAGCGGAACTCGGTAAGTGGTGTGCGCTTGATATATCCCATATGCGAGATAGTAATCACCATTTCATCGTCGGCATAGAAGTCCTCAGGATTCATTTCTTCCGATGCATAGATGATATCGGTTTTACGTTCATCGCTATATTTATCTTTTATCTCCTGAAGCTCCCCTTTGATTACTTGCAAAAGCAGGTCGGGATTCTCCAATATTTCTTTCAAATGAGCTATTAGTTTTTCTACTTCCTCGTATTCTCCACGAAGCTTGTCTTGTTCCAAACCTGTCAACTGACGAAGGCGCATTTCCACAATGGCGCGTGCCTGAATTTCTGACAGAGAAAAACGTTCAATCAAATTTGTAATAGCTTCTTGCGGACTCTTCGAGGCACGTATGATGGCAATAACTTCGTCAATATTATCAGAAGCTATAATCAGACCCTCCAGGATATGCGCCCGTTCTTCGGCTTTCCTCAAATCAAATCGCGTACGGCGTGTTACTACGTCTTGGCGGTGATCTACAAATGCCTTAATCTGGTCATACAGATTCAATTGCTGTGGGCGACCATTAACCAAGGCAATATTGTTAACACTGAAGGAAGACTGCAAAGCTGTCATTTTGTACAGCTTATTCAGTACTACGCTTGCATTGGTGTCGCGTTTGACGTCAACCACAATACGCATTCCGCTTCTGTCTGACTCGTCGTTTACGTATGAAATACCTTCCAATCGTTTTTCGTTAACCAAATCAGAGATATACTTTATCAGCTCTGCTTTGTTTACCAGATATGGGATTTCGGAAATGACTATCTTTTCGCGATTATTTTCTATCTCAATCTCGGCTTTGCCTCGCAGAACGATACGTCCCCTACCCGTTTCTAAAGCTTCTTTTACACCGGCGTATCCGTAAATCGTTGCACCGGTGGGGAAATCGGGGGCTTTTATGTACTGCATCAAACCTGCCACATCTATTTCGCCGCGCGTATCGATATAGGCAATACAGCCATCAAGCACCTCGGTCATATTATGAGGAGCCATATTCGTAGCCATACCAACGGCAATACCCGATGCACCGTTTATCAGCAAATTAGGGATACGGGTTGGTAAAACTGTGGGCTCCTTTAGCGTATCGTCAAAGTTTAACTGAAAATCTACTGTTTCTTTATCGATGTCACGTAGCATTTCTTCGGCCAATTTGCTTAAACGGGCTTCCGTATAACGCATAGCAGCCGGCGAATCTCCATCTACCGAACCAAAGTTACCTTGTCCATCCACTAAAGGATAACGCAGTGACCATACCTGTGCCATACGCACCATGGAGTAATACACTGCCGTATCTCCATGCGGATGGTACTTACCTAACACATCACCAACTATTCTTGCAGATTTCTTATAAGGTTTGTCGGAGGTATTCCCCAGTTCATTCATGCCAAACAATATGCGCCGATGAACCGGCTTAAATCCATCCCTAACATCCGGGAGGGCACGCGAAACAATTACAGACATTGAATAATCAATGTATGCCGACTTCATTTCCTCCTCGATGTTAATCTTTATAATTCTGTCTTGATCAACCATTTAGTATTTAATTAATTCTACTCTGTCTTCTTCTTTGAAAAAGTGCACTAAGGTAAGGTTTTTCCATATACTATGAAAAAAAATTACACTTATTTTTGTCTTTTTCGGATGGAATAAAGATTATTACTATCTTTGAGAAGAATAAAACTAATAATTGTACAAATATGTTCAGTAAAGAAACGTACGTAGCCCGCCGGGCTAAGCTAAAACAAACCGTTGGTTCGGGTTTATTGTTGTTCTTGGGAAACAACGAGTCGGGAATGAATTATGCAGACAACACCTATCATTTCCGCCAGGATTCTTCTTTTCTTTATTTCTTTGGTCTGCCTTACGCCGATCTGAATGCTGTCATTGATATTGACAACAACCGGGAAATCCTTTTTGGAGACGAACTGACTATCGATGCTATCGTGTGGATGGGCACCCAACCTTCCTTGCACGAGAAGGGTACAAAAGTGGGAATCACTGACATTCGCCCCTCAGACGAGATTTCTGCTTACCTGAAAAACGCTAAGCAGAAGGGGCAAACCATTCATTACCTGCCCACTTACCGTGCCGAGCATCAGGTGAAGCTACTCCAGTGGCTTGATATATATCCCGGAACAGAGAAACCGTCCCTACCTTTTATATTAGGTGTGGTTAACCAGCGCAACTACAAGAGCGCGGAAGAAATTGCTGAGATAGAAAAGGCTTGTATTGTAACGGCTGATATGCACCTCACGGCCGTGCGTACGGTGCGCCCGGGGATACGCGAGAGTGATGTAGCCGCCGCTGTGGCCGAAGTGGCCTTTGCCAACAACTACGAGCTATCTTTCCCCATCATTGCTACCATCAACGGGCAGACGCTTCACAATCACTACCACGGAAACCTGATTAAAAGTGGCGATATGCTGTTGCTCGATTCCGGAGCCGAGACAGAAATGGGTTATGCCGGCGATATGTCGTCTACTATTCCTGCCGATTCCACCTTCACTACAAGGCAAAAAGAGATTTACGACATTCAAGTGGCTGCACATGAAGCAGCCGTAGCAGCTCTTCGTCCGGGTGTCTTGTTTGAAGATGTATACGACTTGTCTATTCGCGTCATTCTGGATGGTTTGAAAGAGTTAGGTTTCGTAAAAGGCGATACGACCGAAGCTACCAAGGCCGGTGCGGGCGCCTTGTTCATGCCTTGCGGACTGGGTCACATGATGGGACTTGATGTGCATGATATGGAAAACCTGGGTGAGGTATATGTGGGTTACGACGGACGCCCCAAAAGCACACAGTTTGGACGCAAGTCGCTTCGACTGGGTCGCAAGCTTGAACCGGGTTTTACGTTGACCATCGAACCGGGAGTCTACTTCATCCCCGAATTAATTGATTTGTGGAGAGGTCAAAACAAGTTTACCGAATTCATCAACTACGAGAAGGTCGCTTCCTATAAAGACTTTGGCGGCATTCGTAACGAAGAAGACTATCTGATTACCGAAACAGGCGCCCGTCTGCTTGGCAAGAAGATTCCCCTTCACACCAATGAAGTGGAAGCACTCCGATAAACAGGCGCTAAAGACAAGGAGGATGAATATTTACTTTCATCCTCCTTTTTAATTATACGTTTTTAATTCTTCATTATTCTTTACTCATCATCTGCTTTAAGTCTTCCGGGGTAACGTTTTTGGCTACGATTACGCCCGCCTCATCAATAAGAAAATTGTTGAATCCTTTTTTCAAGTTGTATTGGCGGTACAACTTAGAGCTTTTTCCTGCCTCAGCATGGAATTGCGTCGTTTGGCTTAAATTGTCTATTCGGACGGTTTCCGAAAAAATGGAATGACTTTCGTCCATAGAAATAGAACACATTGCAATTCTATCAACACCTAACCTCTCAACTTCATTCACCAATCTGATGTTACGCACTCTGGATTCCGCATCGTAAGCAGCCCAGAAATTTAGTAACGTGTACCGGTTGGAATGATTCTGGAAATTGAAATTTCTTTCATTCCCTAAAGACTCTATTCTCGGAGCAAGATCACCGGGTGATAATCCTTCAGACCTTACATCTTTAGAAGCTGCCGACATGTTTAACAACACTGCTGCTCCTACGAGAACATAAGTTTTCACTTTCATACCATAATGTTTACGTTAGACTTCATCGAAACAAGCATACAAACCGAGGTTTTTCCTCTTGTTACGACCCCTGATTTTCAGGGTATGATAGAGGGATATCTTCGCCAAGGTATCGTATATCTACCATTTTCGGCTGCAAAGATATGAAAAAAGCATACACCAGCCCAGCTATTAGACAAAAAAAGAGGGGAACCCCTACGGAGTCCTCCCCATTCTTCTATGGAACATTACAGTTTTTATTCCTTTTATTCGGCTGCCGGCTCGGTAGCTGCGGGAGCTTCTTCCACCTTGTTAGCGGCTGCCTGGGCTGCTGCTATTTCGGCTTTTTTCTTCACTACTTCCTCTGCTTTTGCCTTGCTTACTTCTTTTTCTGCTTCGAGACGAGCCTTTGTTTCAGCCTTAGCTGTTTCACGGTCCTTATCTTTCAGCGATTGAGAAGCTTGTTGTTTGTTCTTCAACCAAGCCTGAAACTTTGTTTCTACTGCGGCTTCGTCGAATGCCCCTTTTTTCACACCTTCCAATAAGTGTTTCTTGATCAACACTCCTTCGCGAGAAAGGATGGTACGGGTGGTGTCTGTAGGCTGGGCGCCTACTTGCAGCCAATACAAAGCCCTGTCGAAATCCAAATCTATTGTAGCAGGATTAGTGTTCGGATTATAAGAACCTACCCTTTCAATAAATCTTCCATCCCGTGGAGACCTGCTGTCTGCAATTACGATCTGATAATAGGCGTAGCCCTTACGACCGAATCTTTGCAATCTGATTTTTGTTGCCATGTTTGAATATTAATTTAATGCTGTTTGTATTAGCGGGTGCAAAGATACATGTTTTTATCAATCAAACAAGTGTTAGCCCTGAAAAAAACTCCCTTTCTTCAAAAACTTTCAGGGGCATTGTATAGCTCCACATTATTCAATATAGGACAGGCTAATGATTCCTTGATGTTCAAACGCAACTTTTGGGCAGTTGTTTGCGGGAAGCATAGGATGCGTTTGTAGCCTATTGTAGTGCCTTCGGCTATCGGGATCCAATCGGCTGTCTCGTCGTTCCATGCTTCAAGGACGAAACTTGCAATACGCTGTCCAAGGGGAATATACTCCTGCACAAGGAAGCGGTTGAAGGTTTCTGCACGGGGAAGAGTTATCTCCAGCTCGGTAGTCAACACATCATCGTCTGCCGCCCAATAGGTGTCGTAAATTCCATCCAGTATATAGGCCGCCGAATAGGTTGGCAGATTGCCTCTTGTATTCAGTGTATGAATGGTAGCGCCTGCTGCCAGGTTGTTGCCGAAACTGAGGTCACAAGCCTGCTTAAACTCCATCAGGCGGAGCGAGTCTTGAGGATGAATCCGTCCCTCACGGTTGGGAGGTACATTAAGCAGCAGATTGGAGTTACGCCCTATGGTGGTATAATAAATATTCATCAAATCGTTCACCGTCTTTACCTTATCATCTGTTTGAGGGCTGTAGAACCACCCCGGGCGTATCGAGACGTCGGTCTCGGCCGGCACCCAAGCTTGTCCATACTTGTTGCCGATGTTCAGCGTATCTGTGGGAGGGGCTCCCAAGCCTGGCCCAAATCCTTCTACATTGAGGCGTGACCAGTTGGTTTCTCCAGCCACCCCCTTTTCATTTCCCATCCAACGGCAGCCGGGGCCTACATCGCTAAAGATAGCTATCCCGGGCTGGTGCTTGTAAATGGTTTTGTGAAAGAGGTCCCAGTCGTATACTTGACGCATTTGTCCTTTTTGGGCGTCACCGTTTGCACCGTCGAGCCATTGCTCGAACACCTCGCCATAGCCTGATAATACTTCCGCCAAGGTATTGGCAAATACCTGATTATATTCAGGCGTTCCATACGTCGGATGATTTTGATCCCAAGGAGAGAGGTAAACGCCGAACTCCAGCCCGTATTCCCTGCAAGCTTCAGATAGTTCTTTCAGTACGTCACCCTTGCCGTCTCTCCATTTGCTTTGGCCTACGGTATGCGCACTGTATTGGCTGGGGAAGAGGCAGAAGCCATCGTGATGCTTGGCGGTGATGATGATGCCCTTCATACCTGCGGCTTTGGCTGTTTCCGCCCATTGCCGACAGTCGAGAGCCGTGGGATTAAACACATCAGGGTCTTCCTTTCCGTTTCCCCATTCCACATCGGTAAACGTATTGGGCCCGAAGTGTGCAAACATATAATACTCCATCTGTTGCCATTTCATCTGCTGTTCAGAGGGAACAGCCCCATAAGGTTCCGGCGCCGCCACCTCTTTCACACACGAAGCCGAAAACAGCAACAAAACAATCATCCCACTCCCCAACAAGCATCTATTTTTCATAATGACACATTCGTTTTATAATTAAGTTGCAAAAATAAACATTCAAAACCAAAAACACTGGCTAATTCGTTCAAATTATCGGCCAATTCCATCCAAAGGGGTAAAAAAGAAACAAGAAAACAGCAATCCATGATGGACACTGAAGGAACTATACAACGTTGCAGTTGTCGGATGAACCGGAAATAACTATTCTCCATCGCAGATATATGCATTTTTTTGTTTTATATTATCTTGGAGCGTGTTGGCAATAAGGTTACTATGAAAACCGCCACTGGTAAATTACCTGCTGACGTTACAGGCGAAATAGAAATTGACCTTCCAGGTAGCGTTTATCTGGGGCTTTTCATTGGCTCACATAGCGCAGATGACCTTGAAACCGCTCACTTCTCCAATGTAGAATATAAGCAATTGCCAGGAGCTACTGCCGCAAGATTTCAAATGCCAAAGGTAACAAGTTATCTCGAAGTTCTGGATATTACAACCGGCACTCATAAGGTAGTGAAAGAGTTTACCGGTGTTCACATAGAAGCTCCCAACTGGAGCCCCGACGGTAAGTGGCTCGTGTACAATAGTGGTGGCAGACTTTACAAGATTTCAGCAACTAACCCAGGTGAACCTGAATTGATTAACACCGATTTCGTTCAGAGGTGCAATAATGACCATGTAATCTCTTTTGATGGTAAATATATCGCTATAAGCGCAGGTCCGGCTGAAGGGGGTGGTTCACGCGTATATACTGTACCTTTTACAGGTGGTATTCCTCGTTTGATTACTCCGGTCGGCCCAAGTTACTTACATGGTATTGCCCCAGACAAAACTTTGGCATACTGCGCAGAACGCAATGGGAACTTTGATATCTACACGGTTCCTTTTGAAGGTGGCGTAGAAAAACGGCTGACAACGGCTGATGGGTTGGATGATGGTCCTGAATATTCCGCCGATGGGAAATACATCTGGTTCAATTCCGTACGTACAGGTTTGATGCAAGTATGGCGCATGAAGGCTGACGGTTCCGAACAAACCCAAATGACCTTTGATGAAACACGCAACTCTTGGTTCCCTCATATTTCTCCTGATGGTAAAAATGTAATCTTTATTACTTATACTAAAGGCGATGTAGAACCAGGGCAACACTTAGGCAACAAAAACGTGGAACTTCGTTTGATGCCTGCAGCAGGTGGTGAAGCCAAAACGTTGGTAAAACTATTTGGTGGACAAGGAACGATTAATGTAAATTCTTGGGCACCGGATAGCAAACGTTTGGCTTATGTGAGCTATAAATTGTTGGATTAATTGCTCACAATTCTATTTATTTTTTGGCTGCCTCCGCGAAAGTTGGAGGTAGCCTTTTTATATATACTAAAAAAATGAAATTATCCCAAAATTGCGGAAAAAGCGGTAATTGGATACTTTTTTCGAACAAAGACCAACCTTAAACAAAGACTAATTTATCCATTTCATAGGCGGGTCAATTTGAATCGGAGAAGGTGGGTCAGTTTGCGTAGGATTATCCATCCTATCCCAAACCGGCTTTTTGATGGCTTTTTTTGTCTTTCCCCTGTAACTGAATCTTTACCGAATCGACTGATTTTCAATCTAATTTCCCCGTTTTGCGCTTTATTACTTTTTAATATGTGATTTTTAAAAAATAATAATCTAATAGCTTTGGATATAGGAATGTTTGAAAGAAATATTACCTTTGCGGAATATAGTTATCATCGTATATTTACTTTAATAGAAATAATATTAACCACTATAACATAATAGAAATGAAAAGACGTGATTTTTTTAAGACCAGTGTGGCGGCAAGTGCAGCCCTTACTCTAAATTTTGATAAGCTGCAAGCAGCTTTGTCTACAAATACTACTACTGTTGAAGCAGCTCCTGATTTAGTAGCTGTCATGGGTGGAGAGCCGGAAGCTATGCTCGACAAAGCTTTAGAAGCCCTTGGTGGTATTGGTAAATATGTTAAGAAAGGACAAAAGATTGTTATCAAGCCAAATATTGGCTGGGATAGGGTGCCCGAAAGAGCAGCTAATACCAATCCGGAACTGATATCAGCTCTGGTGAAAAGATGTTTAAGTGCGGGTGCTTCTAAAGTGACTGTTTTCGATCATACCTGCGACGATTGGGTGAAATGCTATAAGTCAAGCGGTATTGAAGAGGCTGTAAAGGCAGCTGGAGGAATTGTGCTTCCTGCAAATGATGCAAAATACTACAAAAAAGTAAGTCTTCCCAATGGCGTGAAATTAAAAGAGGCTTTGATTCACGAAGCCTTGATAGAAGCAGACGCTTGGATAAATGTGCCTATCTTAAAGAATCATGGAGGCGCCAAGTTTTCTTGCGCTATGAAAAATACGATGGGTATCGTTTGGGATCGCCAGATTTTCCATTCAACAGACTTGCAACAAACGATAGCCGACATTAACACCTGGCAGAAAAAGCCTGTGTTGAATATTGTGGACGCGTATCGTATGATGCACCAGAATGGGCCGCAAGGCAGAAGCGCTGCCGACGTTCAGACCATTAAGTCGCTGTTGATTTCCCCCAACATTGTAGCTATTGATACGGCAGCCCTTGGTTTATTCAATCAGGTTAAAAAGCTCGACATGGCAGCTATCGGACATATCACGTCAGGCGAAGCTTTGAAACTCGGTACTACCAACCTGGACAAGTTGAATATCAAACGTATCAAGATATAATCAATGGCACAAACCAAGAAAAAACAAATCAATTACTTAAAAGGATTGCGAGTTCTGCTCGCAATCTTGTTTTTCGTTCCTATCTTACTTTACTTTGTCGATTTTGCTTCGGTACTTCCACAGTCTGTCCATGCGCTTCTGCACTTGCAAATCATTCCGGCAATATTGAGTTGTGCGGTGGGAATTCTTGTGTTCCAGTTTGTTCTGGCATTGCTGTTTGGTCGTATTTATTGTTCGGTGATATGTCCGGCAGGTATATTTCAGGATATTATTAATCGACTATTTTGTATAGGAAAGAAGAAGCCCAAAGGCTCCCGTCGGTTTAAGTATCACAAACCTATGAACATTCTTCGGTATGTATTACTGGGGCTTACCTTTGTTTTGGCTCTGGCAGGTATTACTACCTTAGTGGTGTGGCTGGATCCATACAGCAACTTTGGCCGTATAATAACTAATTTATTCCGCCCGTTAGTAATGTGGGGAAACAACCTTTTAGCCGAAGGACTGAATGCGATGGGTAATTATTCCCTCTATCAGGTAACGGTTCGAACGGTAACTACTGCAGGCTTAGTTTCAGGAATTGTTGCGTTGTTGGTATTTAGCATACTGACTATCTTCCGAGGAAGATTGTTCTGCAACACCTTATGTCCGGTAGGTGCTCTATTGAGTTTGATTTCCCGCTTCTCATTTTTCCGTATTACTTTCGATAAAAAGACATGTAATAATTGTGGAAGTTGCGAGCGGACCTGTAAAGCAGAGGCCATAGACAGTAAGAGTATGGAGGTAGACGCCTCGCGGTGTGTAGATTGTTTCAATTGCACGTCCTCATGCCCCAAAAGTTCAATAAAATACCGCTTTGCTCCGTTCTTTAAGAAAGAACCTGCAACGATTGAGGCCGATAATCTAACTCCGGTAGTTGAGGCAGTTTATACCGGAAATACCCGTCGTTCTTTCTTTGCTACAGGCGTAACGATAGCCGCTTCTCTGCCGGTTATTAAGGCTTTGGCTCAACATGATACCGAGTACCAGGTAGGAGGTTTGGAAGTGACGGAAGACGACAATATCGATTACAAGCATCTTTTGCCTGTAACCCCTCCGGGTTCAATTGATTTGGAACGGTTTAAAGATAAATGTACAGGTTGCCATCTGTGTGTGGTAAGATGTCCGACCCAAGTGTTGAGACCTGCCGGTTTTGAATATGGCTTTGATTACCTGTTGCGTCCGCATTGCTCTTTCGAGAAGAGCTACTGCAATTACGACTGTACGGTATGCGGCGAAGTTTGTCCGACTCATGCTATCCAGCATCTGAATGAGGATGATAAGCACATCACCCAGGTAGGTATTGCTACCTTCAACATCAGTCGTTGCATTGTCTATACCCAGAAAACAGACTGCGGTGCATGCTCAGAGCATTGCCCTACCCAAGCTGTTCACATGATTCCCTATGAAGGAACCCTAACGATCCCTCAAGTGGAAACCGAACTTTGCATCGGTTGCGGAGGTTGCGAATCCATTTGTCCTGTAAGACCCTACCGCGCCATCGTGGTAGTATCCAATAAAGAACATCTGCACGTAGAACCCCTGAAAGAGGAAGAAGTAAAGGAAATAGAAATAGACGGCTTCGGCTTCTAATAAACTTTATTTACAGCAAACATACAAAAGCCAGGATAGCATATTTGCTTCCTGGCTTTGAACGTTTAATAATTAATATTCTGTGTTTTGGGGATCGAAATTTGTCCAGCCTTTTAGCCAGTTGTCTGTTTCCGAATCGCTTTTGAAGGCGCCGATATAATCTACTTTGTCAAAACCGGAGGCTAATAAGTCATCCTTGAACAAATCTGTTTTTCCTGTTAATGGGCTATCAGCCAACGGTCCCCAATTCGGATTGGCGAGAAGACTGTTAGGCTGACTTAATTTCAGGTCGGCAATTGCATCCAGCACTCGATTGCCGGTTTGGGAAGAAAAATAAGTATGTGAGAAGGATTCTTTTTCTTCATCCATGTTTGTTCCATCTGTCGAATAAAAATCTTTCCAGCTTTTATTCACATCCGAACCAACGATAGTCATTTGAGCCAGGTACAAATTGTTTATTTTCAACTTGCCTTTGGTGGCTGCTTCTTGCGTATTTCCTTTTTGATTGTCGAGGATCAGTCCTACGGGATAGCCCATGGCTACGGAGTTGAATAAGCTCAGGTTAGAATTCCTGCGGATTTGTACAGCAGCTTGGAATGTCCCTGTCTTGGATCCATTTTGAGGATTGTACGTGCTACCGGTGATGTACTCACTTGTGTTGGCAAAATCATCTGCTTGTCCGATGGGACCTACCAGGGTTACGTTACTGAATACGCTTGTTGTAAGTGGAGTTGCCGTTGTGCCGTCGGCATTGTTATCAGATTCAAAGCTGTTGGATAGGGAAGTATCGGCAATTTTAGGATTTCTCACAGCCAACAGAAATTGTAGTCTGCCGGAAAAACCATTGTCTGTATCAAAGTCATCGTCCCAGCCATGGTAAGCAACCAAGTACTTGGCGTCTACTGAACCACCAAACCATTCGTACGAATCATCATTGCTGTATGAAACTTGGAGGTGGTCTATTTTAGTGCCTTTACCTACTGAGCCAAACGTAATACCATTGATCTCCTGATCGGGGTTGAAGGGATAGCCGGCAAATTCTACACGTACATAACTCAGTATACCCGAATTGTCATCATCCTTATCCCCTCCATGGGTAGTGCGAGGCCCACCTTCAATAATCATGGCTCCTTTGTTGTTTTTTGCACGGCCGCAAATAATCAACCCGCCCCAGTCGCCCGGTTTGCGATTTCCCTTAGCTTGTGCAGATGTAAAAACAATTGGCTCTGTTGCTGTTCCCTGGGCAATCAGTTTACCTCCCGGCTCTACTATTAAAGCTGCTTTGGTGTCTTTATCACCCTTGATAACCGTTCCGGCGGGGATGGTTAGTTCGGAACCATTCGTAACATATACCCAGCCCTTCAGTGTGTACGTCCCTTTTTTTAATGTATGGGAACCTTCAATCTCAAAATCTTGGTCTCCATTACCGATTTGTGTACCGTCTCCAAACAAGATCTCACTTTTATCCTCCGGTTTAGGGTCTGTACCGGGACCGGGATTGGGTTCATTCTTGTCCTCACCACAACTGGTTGCAAAAATCATGGAACCGGTTAAAAGCATTGTTCCTAATAATTTAAACGTTTTCATTGTCTTCAAATTTATTAATTTAACATATATCTTAGAAGTTTACTTTTACTGCTACCGAGATACTTTGTCCGGGAGTAAATTTTTTCGCTGTTTGTGTTCTTTCCATCACTTTCCCTGTTGCTTCATCGTGGAACCGGGGAAATTGGTTGAAGATAAAATCCTGTGCCAGTATGTCTTTTACGGCTGCACTGATTTCTACATGTTTGCCGAATTTCTTATTGATTGTAAAATCAATCACGTTACGCGGCATTTCATACAGGTCGGGGACGTCATTGTCGATTGAGCCATGTTCGCTACCGTCTTTCTGACCGATACCTACAATGCGTTTTCCTATAATGTTGTATAATAGTCCGGTATTCAATTGAAGCTTGTCGTGTTGATAGAACAGTCCGGCATTGACCAAGTAAGGCGATTGTCCCTGCATGGGTCGGTCTGCTTCCAGGCTGTTATCCCCGAACAATACTTTGCTGCTGATAAGCGAGCTGTTCAGCGTCAGGCTAAAATTGTTGAGCCCCATAAAATCAAGTTCCTTTTTAATATCGACTTCAATTCCGTAATTATTGGCAGACTCGGCATTCTCAAATGTGTAGGTGTAGCTGCCACCGGCATCGAGATAGGTCCATTCAATCGGATTTTTGAAGTGCTTATAGAATAATGCCACGGAAATCAGTTCAGAAGGAGAGGGGTAATATTCATACCTGAAATCAGCGTTCTGAACGTATGCCGGTTTCAAATCAGGATTTCCTTTAATCATACTGAATAATTCAAAATCGTAGTAGACTGAAGGAGATACTTCCCTGAATTCTTGTCTGTTGATAGACGTTCCATATCCTAAGCGCAATTGATTTTTGTCATTAATGGCATACGAAGCGTTGAGGGAAGGAAACAGATTGTTTTGCGTATAATCATTCGTGCGTTGCTTGAATTCTTTAATCGATGTGTAATTGGTTACCGATAATTTATTGTATTCGTAACGTACTCCTGTATAAATATTGAATTTATTGAGCGGGATGTTGAGAGCCAGGTATCCGGCAGGCATAAACTCATAGCCCGAGTAGCTGTCGCGATTGTCGGTATCTTCATAGATATACAATTTGTCCGATCCATAGTTTGTAGCGGTAAGTATTTCATCTACAACATTTTTGTAAGGAAAACCTACGGGAAAGCTGTTGATGTTCCAGCGATAGTAAAATGACCTTGTGGAATAATCCCGATCCCTGTATTGCAGGTATACGCCCGTTTTAAGAGACGGGCGTATACCTGCCAAGTTAAAATCATGGTTATAGTTGAGCGCAAAAGAATAAATATATTCGTTCAATTTGGTGAAATCGCGTGAGATGTCATTTTGGTTTACCTCCATCATTCCGAAGTAGGTATCGTCCACATTGCCGTTTTCTTCCCGTGCGATGATGCGACGGTCAGGTTGATTTTTATCGGAATAAGAGAATCCAAGAGTCCAATCCAGCTTGTTGTTTTCTGAAAAAAGATGTTTTCCTGCGAATTGTCCTGAGTAGGCCATTCGGCTTGAGTACAGGTATTCGCCTTTCTCCTGTTTGTAATATCCGCTGATATATTGAAAACCACTACGTTCGGTATACCTGTTACGTCCTAATTGGTTGTACAGGTTACGAAATTCAAACGTATGATTACTGTTAGGCACAAACGACAGGTTGAACATTCCTCCCACTTTTACATCATTCGTATAGACGTTGTCGTTATACTTATATTTATAGGTGGGTTGGTCTTTGTTGTTGTCATACACACCGAACCTGTCATTTTCCATATCAAGAATAGTACGGAAGGAATTGCTGTAGTTTACAGCAGCTATCAATCCCCATTGCTTGTTCGACGCTGTTTCAAAACGACGGTTCAGCACCATCGAAAACCGTTGATCAGGGATGGCTGTCTTTTTGTTTACAGCCCAATTGTTGTTGAAACCGTTTTTGCTAATAGCATCTACCTGAGAGACATTGTTGTTGTCCATTCTTGAGGGAACCATATTATTCAGGCTGCGAAATCCGTTGTCGAATGCCAGCCAGTCGGTAGAACTTCCCTTGCTGTATTTGAAATCATTGAACGTTGTTTCTGTATTGTAGTTCGCGCCATAACTCACACTAAACATATTTTCAGACGGAATATTTTTGGTACTTACCTTTATAAATCCTCCCGAAAAATCGGCCGGAAGTTCGGGCGATGGAGATTTTACAATCGTCAGGTTTTCTATTTGAGAACTGGGTATGATGTCAAAGGAAAAGGAGCGGGCATCGGCTTCCGAACTTGGCACGGCGCTGTTGTTGATCCATACTCCGTTGTATCGTTGTGACAGACCTCTGGCGATAACGAACTTATCGTCTATAATAGATATACCGGGAACCCTTTTGATTACTTCCGATGCATCGCGATCTTGCGTCCGGGTAATTTGTTGAGCTGAAACGCTGCTGGTTACGGTGAGGGCAGTTTTCTGGGCATAAAGCATGGACGATTCGTTATTCATCTTCCGGGTTCCATTCACGACTACCTCTTTCAACTGAGTTTCACCTTCAAACATGGCTATTTTAAGGGAAGTAGTTTGACCTTCAGATACTTTTACATCAGCCAATTCAGCAGTCTGATATGAAATGTAGCTTGCTTTCAGATTGTAGTTTCCTACCAATAATCCGTTGATTTTGAATTTCCCATCTATATCAGTAACTGCAAATTTGTTATGATTTTCGATAACCACATTTGCACCGATAACCGTTTCTCCTGTTTTTTTGTCAATCACAACTCCTTCAATGCTTCCGCTTTGAGCAAAGAGATTACATGTAACACTGATAAAAACACCTAATAACAACTGAATTTTCCTAACCATATAAATTTTTATGCCTAATAATTACGGCACAAAGAAATATCTATTTTATTACAGAGCTTTTTCAACCCTGTTAAGATTGTGTAACAATAAGAAATGTAGGCTATGTTGGCGCCGGAGCGTTTTAGTACCGTTTTTTTAAGAATCTCTTATATAAACTTTTTGCAGATATTGTGTTTTTTTTCATCGTTTGACAGCTGTCGAACACCTGTTTGACTATTGTCAGACAGCTGTCCGACTACTGTCAAACAATTGTTCGACACTTGTCAAACACTGAAAATGATACGATATTTCTAAGCGCTTATGCTTATTATAACCCCCAAATTTCAGCATTTGATCGTAACAGCGGAATATGAGAAAAAGTATTTAACAAAATGATGCAGATTGGGTAAAAATCAATACCTTTACACCTTATAGCAATAAATCCAGAGATGAAAGATATTAACAGATTAAAGGTCGTTCTTGTTGAACAAAAACGCACAGGTAAGTGGTTGGCAGAGGCTTTAGGAAAGGATGTAGCTACCGTTTCGAGATGGTGCTCAAATGTAATACAGCCATCTGTGGAAACTTTTATACGGCGTTGGATGTGGATGTTAGAGAGTTGTTTGTTTCAACAAAAAAAGGTAATTTTAATTCAGAATAAACGATGCCGACATTACATTGGATAGGAAAAGAGAAAGTGATTAATCATCATATAGATGTGCCATTTAAGGTACTGGAACACGCTTATGGTTTTGACAATGGACAACAATCCGAAGTGGAGACCCAAAACGGAAACAAAATCATTCATGGCGACAACCTCGAAGCCCTGAAAGCCTTATTGCCCGAATACGAAGGAAAAATAAAGTGCATCTACATCGACCCGCCCTACAATACAGGCAATGAAAACTGGGTGTATAACGATAATGTGAACGACCCCAAAATAAAAAAATGGTTGGGGCAAGTAGTAGGCAAAGAAAGCGAAGACCTTAGCCGGCACGATAAATGGCTGTGCATGATGTATCCGCGATTAAAATTGCTACATAAATTGTTGGCGGAAGATGGCTCACTCGTAATTAGTATTGGGCATCAAGAAGTATTCAATCTTATTCATCTATGCAAAGAATTGTATGCAAATAAACAAATCGTTTGTGTTACTGTTCAGACTTCAGGAGGAAAACCTTCTGGTGGATTTACTTTTGTGCATGAATATTTGATTTTTATTGTTCCTATTACTTTTACCTCTAACCCACTGCTTTATTCTGGAGGGAAAGATAGAACTCCTTTTGAAGGATTGACTTTAGCAACATTTGACAAGACTCAGCGTCCAAATCAAACCTATCCAATTTTTGTCGATTTGAAAGATAATTCGCTTGCCGGAATTGGAGAATCATTACAAGATAGAATAAATAAAGGAGCATATAAAGGCGCTTTGGCAGATTTTCAATATGATTATGATGAAGCACCTGAAGGAACAGTTGCAATCTGGCCTGTCACCAGTAAAAATAAAGATTGTGTTTGGAGATTAATTCCTTCAAGATTAATGAATGATTGGGGAAAAGGTTACATTAAGATTAGCCCCAATCGAGTAAAGGACAGTAAAAATAAATATAGCATTCAATATTTGCCAGAAGGTGTTATCAAAAAAATTGAGAAGGGACTGCTTGAGATAAAAAATACAGAGCAAGAAGTACCTACATTAACTTTTGGAGAAAATAAAACAGTAGGAAGTGAAATCCCAACAATATGGGAAGAAAAATCATTTTATACAGTTAAAGGAACGGAGTTAATCAACTCTATTTTCAAGGAAAAAAAATTTAACTATCCTAAGCCATTAGAACTAATTACGGAAATATTGAGGTCGATAAGCTCTCCAAATGACATTATTCTTGACTCATTTGGCGGCTCTGGCTCTACCGCTCACGCCGTCCTCAATCTGAACAGAGACGGCGGAAACCGTAAATTTATTTTGGTGGAAATGGAAGATTATGCCGAAAGCATTACCGCCGAACGAGTACGCCGAGTTATCAACGGCTATGGAGACCAAGAGGGTACAGGGGGAAGTTTCGATTTTTATGAGTTAGGCGAAAATCTGTTTACACCGGATGGCAATCTGAATGAATTGGTTGGCGTGGAAAAAATCCGACAATATATTTGGTATTCTGAAACAAAAACGCCCTTACTAACAAGGGGGCATGCCCCCTTGCTGGGAATACACAATCAAACGGCTTATTATTTTTACTATGAGCTGGATAGTATAACAACATTAGACCATGCTTTTTTGGCAAGTCTGCAAACAAAAGCCGGACAATACGTAATCTATGCCGACAATTGCTTGCTTACCAAAGAGTTTATGGTCAAACAGCATATTGTTTTCAAAAAGATACCAAGAGACATCGATAAATTATAAAATTATGGCAGAGATAATACAAAATAGCGATTACAAACAATGGTTGAGCGAACTGAAACTACACATTCGCCAAAGTCAGATTAAAGCTGCTGTGCGGGTGAATACAGAAATGCTCGAACTCTATTGGAGTATTGGTGCGGATATTGTTGCCAAATTAGACGAGCACCCGATTTTTCAAATTCCTTGTATAGAAGAAATTGAAAATCAATTACGAAATTAGTATGGAACTCAAGTCCTATCAACAACAAGTAATAGACGACCTGTCGTCATTTATTGAACAAGTGCAGAAACACAAAGATGTACCCAACGCATTTTATGATTTTTGGGCAAAGCATCCGCGAACGCCGTTATTTCCATTTATCGGTTCAGCCATAGAACCGTATAAAAATAATGTGCCGCGTGTGCCCCATGTTTGTATGAAAGTTCCTACGGCAGGCGGCAAAACATTTATTGCTTGCAATGCTTTGAAAACCATTTTCGATGCTTTTGATTACGACAAGCCCAAAGTGGTAGTTTGGTTAGTGCCCTCTATTACGATTTTAGACCAGACTATTAAAAATCTGAAAGACCCGGTACATCCTTATCGTCAAAAAATAAATTCTCACTTTGGAAATCGGGTAGAAGTATTCGACAAGGCAACATTGTTGCAAGGTAGCGGATTGAATGCGACCACCGTAAAAGAGCAGTTGAATATTATGGTGTTCAGTTTCGATAGTTTACGCGCTCGCAACAAAGAAGACCGGAAAGTTTTTCAAGAGAATGGAAATCTGCAATCCTTTGAAAATCTTTTGGATAAAGAAGCAGAAATTACATTGGGGGCAGTTATCAAATACCTGAATCCGGTTGTGGTGGTGGACGAGAGTCACAACGCCGAAAGTGAGTTGAGCGTAGATATGCTTGCCGGATTAAATCCCTGCTTCATTCTTGACTTGACGGCAACCCCACGAAAAAACAGTAACATTATCAGTTTTATTGATGCCTTGGAACTCAAAAAAGAAAACATGGTAAAGTTGCCGGTCATTGTTTACAACCATCAAGATAAAACAGAAGTAATCAATTCAAGTTTGCAGTTGCAAAAAAAGTTGGAATTGCAGGCGCAGGAAGAAGAAAAGAAAGGCGGACAATATATTCGTCCCATTGTGCTTTTTCAGGCACAGCCCAAAAACGGCAAAGATTTTTTGAACGATGAAGAAGAAAAATCAAATGTTCAAAAATTGAAAGAGAAGTTGATGGAGTTGCAAATACCGGAAGAACAAATCAAAATAAAGACTGCCAATATCAACGAAATCAAAGGCATTGATTTAATGAGCAAAGACTGTAAAGTGCGGTTTATCATTACAATCAATGCGCTGAAAGAAGGTTGGGATTGTCCGTTTGCCTATATTTTGGCATCCTTAGCCGATAAAAGTTCTGCGGTTGATGTGGAACAAATTTTGGGACGGGTATTGAGACAACCGTATGTGATGAAGCATAATTTCTCCTTACTCAATGTGAGTTATGTACTGACGGCATCTTCCAAATTCAGAGAGACTTTGCAAAATATTGTCAAAGGATTAAACAAAGCAGGATTCAGCGAGAAAGACTATAAAATATCTGAATCAGGATGTACAGGATTAAAGGATGTGCAGGATGATATGCAGGATTTATTTGCACCGCCTTCTACGGATAATGTAGAAACGAATATTGCAGATGATATTGACATTAACCGCATTGCCAAATGGAACGAAGAAAATCAGATTAATCAGGAAAATCAAATAAATTATAGTTCGGAAATTGAGCAAATGGCTATACAACAAAATGAAGATTTTGAAAAAACGATTTCCGAAATGGAAACGCATCATACACCTATTTTACCCACAGAAATACAATCGCT
>BNTS01000067.1 GCA_025996775.1 Bacteroidia bacterium
TAATAAGCCCCATCAATAATTCAGAGTATACGACAAAATTCCCATTTAACGGCTAAAAAATAGGATACGGATACGTATGCCGTTAGGCATAACCTATTGGTAGCCGTGTGGTTTTAATAACGCCCCCCTTCTCTCGCCGCGTAGCGGAGTCATCTTGAAAGAAGATAGAAAGGTACAAGTAAACGTGGATAGATCTTTTTTTCGTCAGCATTTTTTTTAAAATCCATTATATAAACTTTTTGCAGATATCGGGTCTTTTTCTTCGTTTGACAAGTGTCGAACACCTGTTTGACAGCAGTCGAACAGCTGTCCGACACTTGTCAAACAGTTGTTCGACTGCTGTCGAACGAAGAAAAGATAACGGCTTCTTATAAAACTTATCAAGATAGCTGCCCAAAAAAAAAGCACGTATCTGCGACGTAAATACAATGAGTGTGTACAAGCGTCATCATACGGCATTGCTGGAAAGGAAAGCTGTCAAAAGCAGAAAGGAACAGTTGGAGAAATTAATACTTTCCCATAGGAAACATCTATAATATGCTGTTTTCCCATCCATACCATACTTAAACCAACCTATTTTTATTATCTTTGTTCTCCGTAAATCATTCAACAATGAACAGAAAAAATTATATCCTCCTCCTTATCCTACTGTTACCCTGCTTTGCAGTGGCGCAGGTTCATACGCAGGCACATAAGGATTCGTTGCGCAGCGTCATTGCCGCAACTGAAGGCGCTGTCAAACTGGAAGCATATCAATTATTGACCACTGCATACCGTGCTGAAACGAGAGATAAACTGAAAAGAGATACTGTGTTTGCTTTGTACGACCAGATGGACGCTGAAGCCAAAAAACAGGACAGGGTGGATGTTCGCGCATTAATCCGGAAGAATAAAATAAACCTGTTGACGACGGCGAGGTTGTATGATGACGTTTTTCAGATTGCGCCCGGTTACATGCAGTTTATGGCGGACAACAACTGCTGGAACGAGTATTTTGATACATACGACTATGTAATCATGGCCTATCGTCAAAAAGGCTTATACGAGCAGGCTGTTGCCGAAGTGCAGAAAATGTTTGATGAAGCCAAAAAAATCAACAACAAAGGCGGAACAGGTGTAGCATTTTATGCCATGGGACGGATTTACATTACGCAACGCCGTTTTGCCGATGCGGAACAGTGTTTTCGCGATGCGATTGGGATGTGGAGAGGAGATCCTCAGAACTACCGCCGGTTAATCGCTGTTCATTCTGCATTGGCAAAGAATCTGGTTGCACAGAACCGTATGGACGAAGCCCTGCAAATCGCTTGCGAAAATGAAAAAGCGCTCATTCAGTATGAGGAATTTTCCCGTTCGCAGCAACCTGACCTTCGACTTAGTCTTTACATAGACTTCCGGGACATCTACCGCCAGTCGGCACAATATGACAAAGCCGAAATTTATTGCGATAAAATAGACAGTATCAGCGGTGGAAGTTACCCGCAATATGAAGAGCGGGCGCAAATTCTCAATTCGCGAAAACGTTATCCCGAAGCATTGGAAATGATTGACCGGGCGATAGCAACCTCCCCCGCTCGCATGATGAATCAGGTTCGCGGAATGAAAATGGTCATTTTGATTAACAATGGCGATTCCAAAGCGGCGAATGAACTGCTTTTCGAAATGATAGCCAGCGTTGATTCGATAAACAATCTCCGTATGGGCGAGGTAGTTGACGAACTCCGCACACAGTATGAAGTCGATAAAATAACCATCGAAAAAATACGCAACCGCAACTATTTCCTCTTTGCACTCGGCGGCTGCCTGCTGCTGTCAGTTGCACTCGGAATATGGATTTATTACAGCCGCAACCTCGCCCGCAAAAACCGCGAACTCGTCCGCAAAAATCAGCAATGGGCAGGCATTGCAACCCTTGAAAAGCAAAGCGAAGACGAAGAGGACACCGCGCCGGAAGCTATTCCGGAAGTTGTTCCCGAAGCCGCGCCGGACAAAACGGACAGGTTGCTTATGAACGAAATAGAAATATGGATGGCGGAAGGATTGTACAAAAACCCGGACCTTTCGCTCGACATGCTGGCAAAGAAAATGAACCTCCACCCGAACTATGTTTCCTGTGCCGTAAACCGCTGTTCAGGCAGTAATTTCAAAACCTATATCAACGAATACAGGGTGAAGGAAGCCATCCGCCTGTTGTCGTGCAACCATGAAGCAATCCTGGACACCGTTGCTTTTGACTCCGGGTTTAACGACCGCAAGACTTTCCACCGCGTATTCAAGAAAATGACAGGCTTGTCGCCTGCCGATTTCAGGAAAAACAGACTGGGATAATACGCTAACTTCTGCGGAAACGCCAAATATCCGCCATAAAAGATGTCGCATTTTGTAAAATGCGACATCTTTTGTTTTTCTACCCATTACTTTTATGGCGCAAAAACAAAATTGATTCCCGTTGCATAAAGAAAAAAACAAGATGGATAGATATATGATTATGATAATAACAGCCATCCTTATTGGCGTAGCCGCCCTGGCGGTTTCAATCGTCCTCCTGCGCTGCCGTTACCGGAAGGAGATAGACGCAAAGAACCGGGCGCTTGCCCGCCGCCTGTGCGAGCAAAGCCGTCTGGAAAAAGAACTGGAACGTACCCGCATTGAAAAGGATGCAATGGAAAAACTCATAACGGGCAATCTGAAAAACGCACAGCAAGCATCCGGTGCGGAAGAAGAGGAAGATAACAGGTAAACAGATAATAATAATGTAATATGTATAAAAAACGAATCTTATTCATGATAATCCTGCTCCCGGTTTTGTTTCAGGGATTTGCACAGCAGGAAACAATCGGGGAAAATACACGCGGTTTTTCCCTCCGCACCAATTTATTGTACTGGGCAGTGGCAACGCCCAACCTTGGCGTCGAATGGCAGCCGTCGGATAATTGGGGTATCCTTGTAAACGGCGCATACAGCCACTGGATTTGGAGCGGCGACGGCAAGCATCACCGCACATGGCTCGTACAGCCCGAAGTACGCTATTATTTGGGCGAAAACAAAAATTGGTTTTTAGGACTTGAAGGTCATGCAGGCGAATTTAACTTCAAATTCAAGGGCACAGGCTATCAGGGTAATGCCATCGGCGGCGGACTGACCGGCGGTTACCGACTGCCGCTCGGTAGAGACGCGATTAATCGTGTCTCTACATTCTATCTGGATTTCTCTCTGGGTTTGGGCTATACCAGCCTGAAATACGAAGAATATTACCGCAGTAACGGCGTGTTTGTGCTGAAAGAAGGCGAATTAAAGAAAAACGTGTTTGCGCCCACACAGTTGGGAGTTTCACTGATTTTTAAATTATAGATTATGAAAAATATAATAGCAAAACTATCATTAAGGACTTTAAAGTCTTTAAAGACCTTAAAGTCCTTAACCGCCTTAGCAGCCATAGTATGCTGCCAGACAAGCTGCGTCAAGGAAACGCTCTACGACACCGACCATCCCAATCACGGCAAAATCATTTCGCTCACCACCGACTGGACGGACAAGAGCGGCGATATAGCCATCCCCGGCAGCTATACGGTAAAGATTGGTGATTACACGACCACCCTGTTGGGAACAACCAACGAAGTAAACAATTACTTTGAAGCGGGTACATATCACATTAATATATGGAATACGGCAGAACATATTGCCGTTTCCGGCACAACTGCAACGGCCGACTATTCCAACGGCTTATTAGGCTGGTTCTTCACCGGAACGGAAAACGTTACGGTAGAAAAGGACAAAGACCACGCCTTTACCGTCCCCATGCACCAGCAGGTACGGCAACTGACGCTCGAACTGGAAATTACTGGCGATGCCAAAGACCGCCTCACAGGTATCGAAGCCTCGCTTTCGGGCGTGGCGGGCGCAATCAGCATTGACAACGGCAATCCTGTGGGTGATGCGGCGGCAATAGCATTGGATTTTACCCGTAGAGACGCGATTAATCGCGTCTCTACAATACGGTTGTTGGGCATTACCGGCAATGTGCAAACCCTCACGCTGACCTTGCATTTCGAGGGCGGCAATCCTTCGTCTTACACGGTAACATCGGATTTGGCAAGCGGGCTGGCGGCGTTTAATGCCGACAAAAAAACACCGCTCACGCTACATTCCATCCTCGTGATAACACCGACCCAAACGGGATTTACGGCAACCATCGACCCGTGGATAGAAAATGGCGGGAACGTCATAGCCAATTGAAAAACATTTTTACTTAGCAATTAATAATTTAATAATTTAAAAAAAGATGAGAACTACAATTTTCGCAATCGCTGCCATCGCAGCAGCAACAGGATTGACTTCGTGCAACAAGGACGAAGCAGTAAACAACGATGAACTGGTAGCAGTACAATTTGCTTCGGGCATTGCCGAAGTGGAAACCCGCGCGAATGAAACGACCTGGACGGCGGGCGACCCCGTAGGTATCTACATGATTGGCGCTTTGGGCACTTTGACGACAACCAATACCCTCGCCGACAACAAGCAGTACACGGCGACAGCCGATGCTACGCCTACGGCAAATTTCTCGGCAACTGCTGGCAATACGATTTACTATCCCGCCAGCGGGGATGACGTGAAATTCATCGCCTACTATCCCTACGGCACGGTAACGTCCTTCACGCTGCCCATCAGCGTCGCTTCCCAAAGCAACCTGGCGGCTATCGACGTGATGTATGCTCCGGCGGGAACGGCGACGTACAACAAAAGTTCCGGCACGGTAAACCTTCCATTTGCGCACAAACTCGTGAAGCTGGTGTTCAACATCAGTAACGGAACCGGGGTAACGGAAGCGCCATCCAACGGCATCTCGGTGGCGATTTTGGGACAGCAAACCGCAGGCGAATTAGACTTGGCTACCGGCACCGTTACACCAGGGACAGGGACAGCGGCAACCATCACAGCCTCGGGCAATGCAACCGTCGAAGCCATCGTATTGCCGAACACAAGCACCACAGGCATGGGATTCACCTTTACCAACGGCGCGGCAGAAATCTTTACCGGCAGTATTCCTTCTTCAAGCATTTCGTGGACGGGCGGCAACAAATACACCTATATGGTTACGCTGCAAAAGACCGGGGCCGGGACCGGAGCGGTTATTACCGGGACGATTACGGCCTGGAACAACATCACCGGCGGAGGCATAACTGCAGAATAAGCTCCTATCAAAAAAAGAAGAACATGAATAAATGGCAATGAACAGGTATTTCAATTACTTGATAACAGGGGCGGCAGCGGTAACCCTTTTTGCTGCCTGCAACGGGAAGGATGGCGAGTTGGACGGCGGCGCAGCAGTGCTATTTACTGCAGGGAATATAGCCGCCGTGCAAACCCGCACAGCCATTGACGGTTCAGGCGAAACGCAATGGGCACTAGACGACCCTGTCGGTATTTTTATGACCGGCGACGCAGGTAACCGCAAATACATCGTAAGCAATGCCTCCACAGGGGCGCTTTTGCCCGACGGTGCAGGCAATACACTCTACTACCCTCCGGGCAATGTGGATTTTATTGCCTGCTATCCGTGGCAAAACGGGCAAACGCTGGGCAATTACGCAGTGGATGTATCCGCCCAGGGCAATCCTGCCGCTATCGACCTGCTGTACAGCAACAATGCGATGAACAAAAACAGCAGCTCCGGTACGGTAAACCTTGAGTTCAACCATGTGCTGGCAAAACTTGCCATGACCGTGCAGAAAGGCACGGGCATTGCCGACCTCACAGGACTGTCGGTCAAGGTTAAGGGAATGAATACGCAAACTGTGTTCGACCTCTCAAACGGCAGCTTCGGCACAGCAAATACCCCGCAGGATATTACGCCGCTTTGCACACAAACGCCCTCGGCAACAGCCAACGGCTTGTATGAAGCCATCCTGGTGCCTGCCACCACTACTACGGGCGCAACGGTAGAGTTCACCCTGAACGGTGAAACCTATATATGGAACCTTTCTGCCGGCCTTTCCGCCCTTGCGGGCGGTGACAGGTACGGCTTTACCGTTACGGTGAACAAGACAGGCATTACCGTTTCACCCGTCTCCATCACAGACTGGAATGTGACGGCAGGTGGCAATTTAGGCGAGGCGACACAGATACCTGTTCCGGTGGTATTCATTCCGCGCGGCACGTTTATAATGGGTAGCCCTGTGAACGAGCCGAACAGAATGGACGACAGCGAACTGCAGCATGAAGTAACCTTGACGAAAGATTTTTACATGGGCAAATATCCGGTAACCTTTGCGCAGTACGATGCCTATTGCGAAGCAACGGGCGCCACCAAGCCAGGCGACGAACGTTGGGGACGCGGTGACCGTCCGGTGATAAATGTAAGTTGGGACGATGCAGTTGCTTATTGTGATTGGTTGAGCGCCCAAACAGGAGGGACATGGCGGCTACCTACGGAAGCGGAATGGGAATACGCCTGTCGCGGGGATTATGCAAATAAAGCCACGGAAACAGCCACCCTTCCTTTTGGGATAGGTACCGGCAGGAAGTTGACGGCGGGAATGGCGCAATTCTGGACTGCTAAGCCTTATGATTTAGACAAGGGTGGCACCTATGACGTAGTGGCAGATTATCCCAGCAAGACAACCCCGGTAGGCAGTTATGCAGCGAACAATTACGGTTTGCATGACATGCACGGCACTGTTTTGGAGTGGTGTCTTGACTACTACGGGTACGACTATGGCATCGCCTCTGTTACCGACCCTAAAGGCCCTGACACAGGCTCTCACCGCATAGTGCGCGGCGGCTCTTGGTCTCTCCCAGCCGAGTACTGCCGCTCTGCGATGCGTGACAACAAATTCGACGAAAGTAACCGCTATACCGGCTTCCGCGTCGTGTTTGTCCCTTAGTTTACGGCTTTGAGCAAAAAAAGAGAGAGGAAGAATTTAAGGAGTTTGAGGAATTTAAACAAGTGTTCTTTGATAGATTGGCTTACACGAGGAAAAGTGTTATCTTTGTCATGGAATTAATTAAAACATTTTAAAGGATTTAAAGACAATGGCAACACAAGACCTTATTCGCCCAACCGGTGATTACAACAAACTTTACTGTTATCAAAAGGCGGAAGCTATGTTTGATATTACCTTTTATTTTAGCAATAAATATCTGAAAATTGGCGACCGTACTATTGACCAAATGCAGCAGGCGGCTCGTTCGGGCAAACAGAATATCTCGGAAGGGTATTCCCGTGCAGGCACTTCGCTGAAAACGGCTATCACCTTGATAGATGTTGCCAAATCGAGCTTGATAGAACTGCATGATGATTATCGCGATTACTTGCGAACCAGGGGACATCAACAATGGGAAGAAAATTCCAAAGAGTGGCTGGCAATGCGAAATTTGGGGAGCAAGCACAACGATAGCGCGTTTTACATGGAGTTAGTAAAAGTGCGTCCGCCTGAAACGATTGCCAATATGGTTATCTGCTTGCAAAAACAAACAGACTTCCTGATAGCGCAACTCTTGAAATCGCTCGGGAAGCAGTTTCTTGAAGAGGGCGGGTTTCACGAGCGGATGTACCGGATGAGGGTTGAGGAGAGGACGAAAGGGAAAGGGGTTTAAAGCGTGTAAGCCAATGTTTTTTTTCATTCAAAAAATTAAAGATTATGAATATGGATGTTATAATGAATTTTAGGGGGTTGAGGGGTTTGAAGAGTTTAAGGGGGTTAAGGAATTTAAGGTCCTTAAAATCTTTAAACTCCTTAATGTCCTTAATTTCTTTAATGTCCTTCGTTTGCTTGGGCGGTTGCGCTAACGACGGCAACTTGCCCGATGCAGGAGGCAATACGCCTTTGGGCGAGATACGCTTTGAAATTGCCATCGGTAATCTTTCGCCCGGCACCCGCGTTTCGACCGGTGCGGACTTCAAAAGCGCGTTTGAGGATGGCGACGAGATAGGCATTTTTGCCGTTGCGGCAGGCGGTGCGCTGCAAGCTTCCGGCAATGTGATTCACAATGTAAAATTGACGTATAGCGGTGGGACATGGACACCCGGAACGCCCCTTTATTTTAGCGGGGCGCAGATGGATTTCTATGCTTACTATCCGTACAATGCGGCAGCGGCCAACCCCGCCGACATCACCTTTCATGTGATGCCCGACCAAAGCACGGCAGCGAATTACAGCCAAAGCGACCTGCTCTCGGCAAAAGCAACAGGTGTAGCCAAAGGCGCTTCGGTAACCCTCACTTTTGCCCACCAGCTGGCTTTGGTGCAGGTGGAAGTCCCCTCTCCCGGCAAAGGATTTGGTCCGGGCGAAAACCTGACCCTCACGTTGAACAACTGTGTGACCGGCGGTACGTTCAATTTGACCGGCGGTTCGCTGGCAGCCTCTGGTTCTGCCCAATCCGTCAAGATGCTGCGGGTGGAAACCAACCCGGCGACAGCCACGACCTACACCTACCGCGCCCTGGTTCCGGCCCAGGCAGTGGCATCCGGCAAGAGCCTTTGCCTGCTGGCGCAGGACGGCAAGCTCTACAACACACCGCCACTCGCGGCAGCCCTTTCACTTACGGCAGCCGGCGCCGAACGCTACACCGCCCAATTGCCCGCCGACCTGCATACGGTATTCATTCCGCACGGCACGTTCACTATGGGCAGTTCGACCGACGAGTCGGGCAGATACCCTAATGAAACGCCGCATCAGGTAACTTTGACCAAAGATTTTTACATGAGCAAATATCCGGTAACCTTTGCGCAATATGATGCTTATTGTGATGCAGAGGGCATAACCAAGCCAGGCGACCAAGGTTGGGGACGAGGCGACCGCCCTGTGATAAATGTGAGCTGGAACAATGCCGTGGCTTATTGTGCCTGGTTGAGCACCCGGACAGGACAGGCATGGACGTTGCCGACCGAGGCGCAATGGGAATATGCCTGCCGTGCGAAAACCACCACCGCCTATTCGTTTGGGGCGGATGCAACCGGTATAAATGATTATGCGTGGTATTCAGGCAATAGCGGTAGTCAGACACATCCGGTAGGAGAAAAAAGGGCTAATCCCTGGGGGTTATACGATATGCACGGCAATGTATTTGAGTGGTGTCTTGACAGTTGGAATGATGACCCTTATGGTACGGATGCAAAAACAGACCCTGTAAGCCCTAACGCAGGCTCCTTCCGCGTGTTTCGCGGCGGCTACTTTAGCAGCCGCGCTCAGGATTGCCGCTCCGCGTTTCGCGACGGCCTCAGTCCCGGCTACGCGTACTACGACGTCGGGTTTCGCGTCGTGTTTGTCCCTTAGTTTACTGCGTTTTGATTCGTTTAATAGCGGAACGCTTCGGACGCGAGCGTGTAAACGATTTAGCCTGTACAATGAGTTATCAAACGGGGAGCTTCCTGCCTTTGGGCGGGAGGCTCTCTGTTGTTTTTTATAAACCAATCAAATAAAATAGAAGATGAAAAGATTCATTTCAACGAAGCTGTTCCTTGCATATCCATACAATTGTAATGATTAATATCCGCATTTTAAAGATAAGTGGCATCAATATAAGTGTTGACAAAGTATTGAACAGCTTTGCTCCCCGCATTCGCCGGATGATTATTTGTCGGATAGGTAGTCTATCATTTGGTGGATGGCGCGGGTGCAGGCGGGACAGAAGGGGCCGTAGTCGCGCATCATGCAATGGACTTTGGGGCGGTAGATGCCTTTGGCTAAGTAGCCTCCACCTTCAAACACGCCGGTCATATCTTTGTGGGCTTCGTCATCGGGAGTGGGGAGTGGGGCGCCGGGTGACAGCAGGTCTTTCCACTTGCTATCGAAATTTACAAGGGTTGTTATATTTGGTTCCCAAGGTTCGAGCTTAATGTTGTAGAAATCTTCATCGTAAGCCACTTCAGATGTGAAATACTCGTCGGCAAGGCCGGCAAGACTATGGCCTAATTCGTGTACGAAAACTACGGCTGTCTGCTTGTTGTCTGCCGTTCCCATCGCATAGAAGTTATACATCCCGCCGCCTCCGTAGGTATCTGAATTGACTAAGATAAAGATGTTGTCGCAGGCTACATTCCAAACAGCATCGCGGGTGGATTTAATGTCAGGCGTCGTGAGGTAACGGTCAAGGCCGAAGGTGTAGTAGCCGGAGTTAAGGGCTGTATTCTTGTATATGCCGGAACCCGACACATCCGTTCCTGATTCTTCGGATACCAAGCCTACCGCCCATACATTGAAGTCGTTTTTACGGCTGTTGTATGGAGGTGTGATAAACAGTGACTCGGTAAAGCGACGGGCGTCGGCAATGAACTTATCCTGCTCGTCTGCGGTATATCCTTCCGCCAAAAAAACCAGATCCACCTTGCTTGCAGGGTCGCCTTTGTATTGAATACGTGTTATTTTGTTATCTTTCAGCTTACCTCTGTCAATAAAGATGCTCGCAGGGTCTATCTCCTGCTTTAAAAGAGGGGAGAACTTCATGTCTTCCTTGTTGCGTCCAAGGATTTCCAAGGAAATAGCCTGCTTGGGGAAAGGGACGGAGATGCTGTTTGTCCACGACTGAACCTCCGTCTTGGCTTGCTCCGTAGTTCGCCATTCTTCGAAAAGGGTATTGAAGCCCCTTGAGTAGATGAGTTCGCCCGTTGCCTTGTCATACACCCTGACCAAATAGCCGCCATACTCAAAAGGATCTGTCAGGTTACGACGGGGGCCGCCCCATACCGGCTCTTCGCGCAGTTGCTGTACGGCGGCTGTCTGGTATACGGCATTCCCGCTCAAGGCAAAGTCCACCCTGAGGCTCTTTTTCTCAAAGTACGTATCAAAGTTCTTTTGAGCCATGCCGCTAACTGCAAACAAGCAGGCAACAAGCAAAACAACTATTCTTCTCTTCATCAATCAAACATGTTTCGGAACTTGTTGTATATCTTATCTTTTACTGACTTTTTGGGCTGGAAATCCGGGGCGTTCTCCAAGCCTTTGAGAATTGTTTTCTCAGATTCAGTGAGGGATTCGGGAATATAGACGCTCACATTGATCAGCAAATCGCCCGTTCCATAGCCGTTAATGGAAGGTAACCCCTTATTACGCAGGCGGAGAACCTTACCCGGCTGAGTACCCGGCTCTATCTTTACTTTCGCATGACCATCGATGGTCGGCACTTCTACATTGCCACCCAAGGTTGCTTGCGGGAAGCTGAGCAACAGGCTGTACAGAAGATCGTTTTCGTCGCGAATCAACTCTGGATGCGGCTCTTCTTCGATCAGTATCAGCAAATCGCCGTTGATACCTCCGTGACGGGCGGCATTGCCTTTTCCGGTCATGGACAGTTGCATACCCTCGGCAACTCCTGCAGGAATTTGTATGGTGATAACCTCGTCGTCTTTCACAATACCTTCGCCACCGCAGACGGCGCATTTCTTAGTGATAACCTTTCCTTCGCCATTACAGGTGGGGCATACGGTCTGTGTTTGCATCTGACCGAGTATGGTGTTAGTTACCCGGGTAACCACGCCGCTACCATGGCACGTTTCGCAGGTCTTGGTGCTGTCAGGGTCATCTGCACCGGTTCCGTGACAGGTGGCACAGGGCACGAATTTCTTTACCTTAATCTTCTTTTCCACCCCTTTGGCAATCTCGCTCAAGTTCAGCTTCACCTTAACCCTCAAATCAGAGCCTCTGTTTACACGACGACCGCCCCGAGCGCCGCCACCTCCGCCGAAGCCGCTGCTGAAACCACCAAAGTTGAAGTGTCCGCCGAAGATATCGCCGAACCGAGAGAAAATATCCTCCATGTTAAAGTCGCCTGCATAGCCACCTCCACTGGCTGCACCGCCTACTCCGGCATGTCCGAACTGGTCATAGCGTTGGCGTTTTTGCGGATCGCTCAATACATCGTAAGCTTCGGCCGCTTCTTTAAATTTTTCTTCGGATTCTTTGTTGCCGGGGTTTTTGTCAGGGTGGAATTCAATGGCTTTCTTGCGGTAGGCTTTTTTTATCTCGTCTGCCGTAGCGTTCTTGTCAACACCCAATACTTCGTAAAAATCTCTTTTTGCCATCTTATATCTTTATATCTTTATTTGCATTAATTATTCACCTACGACAACTTTTGCATGGCGGATAACCTTGTCGTATAATGTATATCCGGTTTGAACGCTGTCAATCACGATCCCTTTCTTGTCCTCTTCGAGCACAGGAATGGTAGCGATGGCTTCGAACATCTCTGTGTCAAACGGTTTGCCGATTGCTTCGATATGTTTAACGCCTTGCTGTGTAAGGTAAGCAGAGAATTTATTGTATATCAGTTCTATTCCCTCTTTAACAGCGTCTATATCCTCGGCTGTACGGATGTTTTGCAAGGCGCGCTCAAAATCGTCAATCACGGGCAACAGTCCGGTAAGCGCCGATTCTCCACCACTTTTAATCAGGTCTGCCTTTTCGCGCAAGGTGCGTTTCCTGTAATTGTCGAACTCCGCCATCAAGCGTAAATGCGAGTCGTTTAAAGTGTCGTATTTCTTCTGTAGACCGTCATCTTTGTTTCCTTTGTCTTCCGACACATTGTCAGCAGGAGCATCATTATCTGACGTAATTTCCTTCTCATTCTGCAAATTTGTCGCATCTTCGTTGCTCACTTGCTCTTCTTTTTCGTTTAGTTCCATATCATTAATCTCATTCATCGTTGTCTTAATCAATAGTTAATAACTGTCTGCAATACTTTCCTCTCTATTACATCAAACAATTAATAGCAAATATGTTGCCAATTATATTGGTTGTTCAAAAAAAGAATAAAAATAAATGGCAAAAATGCATGCTTGAATCAAATAAATTTCTATATTTGTGGCATGTTAAGATTGGTGTCACATATTGAGTATCTATTGCGGATTCACGACTGTGTAATCGTGCCTCAATTAGGCGGATTTGTATTGCAGGTTGTTCCGGCATCTTATGTAGAGGAAGAACATCTGTTTCGTCCGATGCACAAGGAAGTGGTATTTAATTCTAAACTGAAGCATAACGACGGATTGCTGTCTGAGCGTTATATGGAATCTTACGGCGTTACTTTCCAACGCGCTTATCGCATGTTGGAAGAAGATGTAGCCAGTATACAAAGTTCCCTGCAGAAAAGCGTGAATGTATCGTTAGGTGCAGTTGGTTCCCTGAGTGTAGGAAATGAAGGACAAATCATTTTCCAGGCAGGAGATGCTCATGCCTTTAGCGTGGATTCATACGGGCTTCCGGCGTTTCAGATGAAAACCTGGAATACCTTGCAGCTTGAACATGTATCACCCCTTACAGTTTACGAAAGAAAGAATACATTCTATATACCAATCAACCGGAGGATATTGCGTGGTGTTGCCTCTGTGGCAGCAGCTATCGCCTTGTTCTTAACCATATCTACTCCGGTGAAAGAGGTTAATCGCTCGGCCTATACTGCCAGTTTTATTCCTACCGAGATCGTGACGAAGGTTGTAAATACACAGCCAACAGAAAAAGCCCCTGAAATCGAGGTGGTGACCACTCCATCGAAACCAGCCAATATTCCGGTGGTGAATAAGAATGTTAAAAAAAATGTTGGAAAAACGGCCGTTGTAAAAGAACCATCCGAGGTATATTATGTTATTATAGGCAGTATGTCTACCGACCAGCAGGCTAACGACTTCATGGCATATAATATCGATTTCAAGACGATGAAGAATGCCAACAAACTGTTCGGCTCAAATCACGTGCGTATTTATGCAGATAAGTTTACGGATAAATCCACAGCAGACGCTTATCTGGCCAAGGTTCGCCAGAATCCACAATTCTTTGATGCCTGGTTGTATACGATGACGAAAAAGTAAAAGGGGATGCGCGTTGGAATTTCAACTCGACACGAATAACAAAGAGTTTCAGGATGCACTTCAACTGATAACCTATACCCGGCAATCTGTTTTTCTTACGGGCAAAGCGGGAACAGGCAAATCCACTTTTCTGAAATATATCTGCACTCATACAAAAAAGAAACATGTAGTATTGGCTCCTACCGGCATTGCCGCCATTAATGCAGGCGGTGTAACTCTCCATTCCTTTTTCAAACTGCCTTTCCGCCCCCTTTTGCCTGATGACCCTGACTTGGCTCCTGCCAAAATATTTGATTTCTTCAAGTATAACAAGACCCACAAGAAGCTGTTAGCTGAAGTGGAATTGATCATTATCGACGAGATTTCGATGGTGAGGGCGGATATTATCGACTGCATCGACCGCATCTTGCGCATCTATTCACGGAATATGCGTTTGCCTTTCGGGGGGAAACAGTTGTTGTTTGTCGGCGATGTGTATCAGTTAGAGCCTGTGGTTCCCACGGATCAGCGGGAGATTCTGAATCTCTTCTATGCCAGTCCCTTCTTCTTCTCGGCACATGTGTTTAAAGAAATAAACCTTGTACCGATAGAACTGCAAAAGACTTACCGGCAAACAGACCCCGTATTCATTAATGTATTAGACAGGATTCGCAATAATACGGTTCGTCATGAAGAACTGGAGGTACTGAACGCTCGCCTTGCCCCCCATTTCACACCCAAAAACGAGGATATGTATGTAACCCTGGCCACCCGTCGCGACCAGGTTGATTATATCAACGAAAAGAAACTGAAGGAACTTCCGGGCGACGAGTACATTTGCAAGGGTACCATTACGGGTGATTTTCCCGAATCATCTCTCCCTACCCAGCTTAACCTCTCCATCAAAGAGAAGGCGCAGATTATTTTTATAGACAACGACCGCGACCATCGCTGGGTTAATGGCACAATCGCCATGATTTCTAAAATTGATGTGGAGGGAAATGTACACGCCCTACTGGAGAACGGCGAAGAGCATCTCATAGAACCTACCATGTGGAATAACTATCGCTATAAATACAACGAAAAAGAAAGACGGATAGAAGAGGAGATAATCGGTTCATTCCAGCAACTTCCCATCCGCCTGGCCTGGGCAATCACTGTCCATAAAAGCCAGGGATTGACCTTTACCCGCGTTGTAGTGGACCTGACCGGTGGCGTATTTGCAGGGGGGCAAACTTACGTGGCTCTCAGCCGGTGTACCTCGCTTGAGGGACTGGTACTGAAGGTAAAAATCTCGGAAAGGGATATCTTCATAAGAAAGGAGATAGTTGAGTTCAGTCGGATGTTCAACGACAAGAAACTGATTGACGGAGCCATTCGCGAGAGCGAAGCCGAGTTCCTCTACGCTCAGGCATCGCACGCCTTCAGTCGTGGAAACATGAAGGAAGCTGTTGAAGCCTTTGCTTCAGCCGTGGAAAAGCGAAACGAACTGACCCGCCCTTCTGCCCGCCGTCTGCTAAGTCGCAAGCTGTATAGCTTCATCGCCCAGCAAGAACAAATCAAACAATTGAGAGAGGAGATATACAAACAACAGGAAATGCAAAAAGAATACGCCCGCGAATACTTCTTGATGGGTAACGAGTGCGTCATCAAAGCTAAAGACCCGCGAGCAGCCATTCGCAACTTCGATAAAGCCATTAAGCTCAATCCATCTTTTGTGGATGTGTGGATAAGGAAAGGCGTTACACTGATGGACATGGACGACCTGTTTGCCGCACAGACCTGCCTGAACGAAGCCGTCAGGCTAAGTCCCCTCTCCTTCAAGGCACGCTACAACCGGGGGAAATGCCTGCTTGCGCTCAAATACCACGAAGAAGCAGTGGCCGACTTTGACAAGGCTGTAGCCATCAAACCCGACCACGCTGCTGCACATGAATATCTTGCTGAGGCCTATCGCAGCCTCGGCAAAAAGAAATTAGCCCAACACCATCAGGACATAGCCGACGGTTTAAGAGGCAACTGATCTCATGTATTTTATTTTATAATGTATAGCGAGCTGATAGACTCGTTGTTCATTACACGGAGAATAGCTCCGGCAAACATATCAGCTATGGGCAATACTTTTACTTTCGAACATTTCTTGCAGTAAGGAATGGAGTCGGTAAAAATAATTTCCGTGAGCGCTGACTCTTCTACCCGTTCGGCAGCCGGATCCGACATGACTGCATGACTGGCAATGGCACGTACAGACTTGGCTCCATTGGCTATCATCAAGTCGGCCGCTTTGGTAATCGTACCGGCGGTATCCACAATGTCGTCCACCAATAATACATCCAGGCCTTCCACGTCGCCAATGATACGCATCTCGGCCACTTCGTTGGCACGCAGGCGCGACTTATGACAAATAACCATCGGCGTACCCAAATACTTGGAGTAGCTGCTGGCGCGTTTGGTACCACCCACATCAGGAGTGGCAATCACCAGATTTTCCAGAGGAAGCTCTTTCTTAATGTGTTCCAGAAAAACAGAAGAGGCGTACAAGTGGTCGACGGGCACGTCGAAGAAACCTTGTATTTGGTCGGCGTGTAAGTCCATTGTGATTAAGCGGTCGATTCCTGCCGTACTCAGCATATCGGCAATAAGTTTGGCTGCTATCGAAACACGCGGTTTGTCTTTCCTGTCCTGCCTTGCCCAGCCAAAGTAGGGGACAACGGCAATGATAGAATGGGCGGAAGCCCGTTTGGCTGCGTCAATCATCAGCAGTAGTTCCATCAGGTTATCGGAGTTGGGAAAAGTGGATTGAACCAGAAAAACGTCGCGTCCACGGATGGATTCTTCGTAAGAAACGGAAAATTCACCATCGGCATAATGCTGTATATTCATCTGTCCCAAAGGGCAATGAAGACTTTTGCATATCTTCTCCGCCAGATAGCGGGAATTTGTTCCGGAAAATACCAGATAAGGAGTGTTTAAACTCATTTTATTTTAGTAATAAATGGTTATGTAATTGGGGGCAAAATTACAAAACATAGTTCTTTATAGAGGCTATGAAAAGTTAATAAAGTACAACAAAATGAACAATATCCCCAAAAAAAATCTTGTTATATACCATCTTTAACTTTCAACTCGGATATACGAATTTAAGCATCTTGCCGGAATAAGCGGGGAGCTTTAACTGATAGGGGTAAGCATCTGTCAGGGTGCTTACGGAGGTGTCACCGGTAAGTAAATCGATAACTCTGGCAGCCTGGTTGTCTGTAATCTCAAGGGCTACGAAAGCCTTCGTCGGGATGGATACGCCAACATTACGCTCTTCATCGTCAAAATTAACGACTATCAGCACTACTTCATTAGCCTGTTTTCTAAAGAAGGCAAATTGCCTTTCGGGGTTGAAATTCGGATTGGCTGTATTAGCATACATCAAATCGTGGAAAGCCCCGTTTGTAATAGCCGGTTCCGATTGGGCAATGTCCAGGATTCTGGCATACGTCTCGGCTAATCTTAGCTGTTCTTCACTCAAAGGGTTTCCTTTCAGCAGGGTTCGTATCGTCTCCATGCTCCAGTAGTCGAAAATACTGGTTCGTCCGTTGAAACCGCTATAACCTTCTTCATCCATACCCCGTTCACCCAATTCCTGTCCGTTGTATACCATCACGGGGCAAGAGCTCATGGTGGAAGCAACAATCATTCCGGGTATACCGGCAAAGGCATTACCGGCAAAAAAATCGGAAGCAATACGCTGTTCGTCGTGATTCTCGAGGAAGTTTAGCATCTGGTGCTGGATGCCATCAACAGCTTGCCAAGCTTTCGTGATACTGCTTGCAGGAGCCTTATGGGTAATCACAGCCCGAAGCGTATCATACAATCCCACCTTGTCATAAAGATAGTCGAAATGTCCGTTCTGCAGATAGCTGCGATATTCCGACGGATTATAGATCTCTGCAATAAAGGTGAGAGGGAATTCCCTCTTCAGTGTAGGAATCACCCAGCCCCAGAACTCAACGGGCACCATCTCTGCCATATCGCAACGGAAACCGTCTACTCCTTTACCTGCCCAAAATCTGAGTATCTCCAACATTTTCTTCCAAGTATCGGGTATCGGATGAAAGTGGGTGCTCCGGTCGTGCTGGTAATCCACGCCGTAGTTCAGCTTAACTGTTTCATACCAGTCCATTTTACCGGGGTATGCGTCGAAACAATTGTTACCCGTCGCCTTAGCAGGGAACTCGCTGTAATCAAAGTCTTCATCATCTGTTTCGAATTTAAGAATCAGGGGCTGTCCGGGAATGTAATAGAAGTTGTTGTTGTAGTTGAAGGCAACAGATGTGTTGTCGTGCTGCCCCAAATCCTCTACATACGTTTCGCGAGCATCCGAGTGATAAACACGGGCTACATGGTTGGCTACAAAATCAATAATCACTTTCAGTCCGGCCTTGTGCGTACGTTTAACCAACTGTTCAAACTCATGCATACGGTCAGCCGGGTTGTTGGCCAGGTCGGGATCAACATCGTAGTAATCTTTGATGGCATAAGGAGAACCGGCTTTACCCTTGACAATGGCTGAATGGTCTTTGCTGATGCCATAGCGCGTGTAATCGGTCTTTGTGGCGTGCTCAATAATTCCGGTATACCAGATGTGGGTAATACCGAACTCCTTGATTTTCTCCAATAGCGAGGAAGTAAAAATGGAGAACTTTCCAACGCCGTTTTCCGTGATACTTCCATTCTTCGTAAGCGATTCATTCAGGTTTCCATACAAGCGAGGAAATACCTGATAAATAGTCATTTTTTTCATTTTCTTCATGTTGTTAGCAAGGCTACTGAACTTTTTCCTGTTTGCAAGAGCATGTTTCAGCATGTCTATTGGTTGTTCTTTAATCACTTTATTAAATGCATGGACGGCGGCATCGTATCCTACGCCGACTATGGTGGCTACATTTTCCAGGTCGAAGGTCTTGTAGCCGTCTACATCTTCTGTTTCTATCAGCACATCGCACTTCAAACGGTCTTCCACGGTATTGGCGCGGAATAAGTAATGGTACGTACGCTCGGCAATACCCCACAGGGTCTGTTTATACTTTTGCTGGATGAATGGGCTTACGTTCACGCCGATTATCCGCTCACATTCATCACGTATGGTTGATACCGGGAAATTACGGAATATTCCCCCGTCTACATAATGCGTGCCATTTATCTCTACCGGGCTGAAAATAATAGGGATACTGCACGAAGCGACCACAGCGTCGACTAACGGCCCGGTTCTGAATTCATGACTTCTTCCCTTATCCAAGTCGGTGGCAACCACCACCAAGGGTATCTTCAAGTCTTCAAACCGCTTAGCTCTCAAATGTCGTTTCAAGAATTTGCAGAAACGGTTGCTGTCGAATATCCCGTCTTTGGGTATTTGCAGATGGGCAAATTCCGAAAATTCCCTTCCTGTAAACAACTCTTGAATCTTATCGGCCGAATATCCATCGGCATACAATACACCTACGATGGATCCGGCGCTCGTCCCGGAAATGATATCAGGCATCAATCGACATTCTTCAAGCATCTTGAGAACACCGATGTGTGCAAATCCTTTTGCCCCGCCTCCGCTAAGAGCCAAGCCTAATCTATATTTTTTTTGACCTTCGTTTAACTTATCCATACAATTAGCTGCATTTATCCTCCCAAAGATGCATCTTTTTCTTTAATTAACATAATTATTTAGCAAAATGTTTCAATGTCTCTTACTTTTGCACTGATTTTCATCAATAATCTCAAATTATACTATCATGATTACAAATATTTTTTGGTTTATTCCTCTTGCGTCGATTCTGGCGTTATCAGTAGCCTTTTACTTTTACAGGCAAATGCTGAAAGAAAGTGAAGGCACTCCTTTAATGGCGAAGATTGCTTCCCATGTTCGTGTTGGCGCTATGTCTTATCTGAAACAGCAGTACAAGGTTGTATTTATCGTGTTTATGGTGCTGGCGCTTTTATTCACAATTATGGCCTTTGGTTTCCATGTTCAAAACGAATGGGTTCCTTTTGCTTTCCTCACCGGTGGTTTCTTCTCAGGTTTGGCAGGATTCTTAGGCATGAAGACAGCTACGTATGCTTCAGCACGTACAGCTCATGCAGCCAGTAAATCACTGAATCAGGGTTTGCAGATTGCTTTTCGAAGTGGAGCTGTGATGGGCTTGGTGGTCGTAGGTCTTGGATTGCTTGACATTTCCGGCTGGTATCTCATTCTTAATTATGCGATTCCTGCCGATGCACTTGATCCGACGCACAAGCTCGCTATCATCACCACTACCATGTTGACCTTTGGTATGGGTGCTTCTACTCAGGCGCTCTTTGCTCGTGTTGGTGGCGGTATTTATACGAAAGCTGCCGACGTAGGTGCCGACTTGGTGGGTAAGGTTGAAGCCGGTATACCGGAAGACGATCCCCGTAATCCGGCTACCATTGCCGATAACGTGGGAGATAACGTAGGTGATGTAGCCGGTATGGGTGCCGACCTTTACGAATCGTATTGCGGATCTATCCTGGCAACGGCTGCATTAGGCGCTTCGGCTTATGCCGCAACCGGAACGGTAGAAGACCAGTATAAAGCAATTATTGCACCTATGTTGATTGCTGCAGTAGGTGTTTTGCTTTCTATTATAGGTATATTTGCTGTTCGTACAAAAGAAGATGCTAATATCAAACAATTGCTAAGGGCTTTGGGTACGGGTACAAACCTTGCTGCAGGGCTGATTGGCGTTGCTTCTTTCGGTATCCTTTACTTCTTGGGTGTTGAGAACTGGCTTGGCTTAAGCGGAGCTGTAATAGTAGGGCTTTTGGTAGGCGTTGTTATTGGACAATCTACCGAGTACTACACATCTCAATCTTATGCTCCTACCAGGCGCGTATCTGCAGCAGGCCAAACGGGACCGGCTACTGTTATCATTTCAGGTCTTGGATTAGGGATGCTCTCTACCGCTATTCCTGTGATAGCTGTTGTAATCGGAATTGTTGCTTCCTTCTTATTTGCTTCCGGGAATGATTTCTCCAGAACGGTGGAAGGCCTTTACGGTGTAAGTATAGCTGCCGTGGGTATGCTTTCTACATTGGGTATTACTTTAGCAACCGATGCTTACGGCCCGATAGCCGACAATGCAGGTGGTAATGCTGAAATGGCAGGTTTAGACAAGGAAGTGCGCAAACGTACCGATGCGCTCGACTCGCTGGGTAACACAACGGCTGCTACCGGAAAAGGGTTTGCCATTGGTTCAGCCGCTCTTACCGGTCTGGCTTTGCTGGCTTCATACATAGAAGAAATAAAGATTGGCTTAATACGTTTGGGGCATACTACGTTGGAATTGTCTCATGGTACAACTGTTGAAACGGTTAAAGCTACTTTCTCCGACTTCATGACTTATTATGATATCACTCTCTTGAACCCAAGGGTGTTGGTAGGCGCTTTCCTCGGATCGATGATGGCCTTTGTATTTTGCGGGCTTACCATGAACGCTGTGGGTCGCGCTGCTCAAAAGATGGTAGAAGAAGTTCGCCGTCAATTCCGTGAGATTAAAGGTATCCTGACAGGAGAAACAGAACCCGACTTTGCCCGTTGCGTGGAAATCTCCACCAAAGGCGCTCAAAAGGAAATGGTAGTTCCTTCTATCTTGGCTATTATTGCTCCTATCCTTACCGGTTTGATCTTCGGTGTAACTGGTGTTGTAGGTTTGTTACTGGGTGGTTTGAGTACCGGATTCGTTCTC
>BNTS01000068.1 GCA_025996775.1 Bacteroidia bacterium
ACCGGAAGGGGAAAAATGCCAATGAGACTTGGGTGGAAATTTGCAAAGTAGCTGGCCGATACGCTTCGATACAATATGGCCACCCATCGTAATCAACAAATCAGGAGCATAATCTTCCCATTTTTCAAGAGGAAGGGAATTAATGAGGGTGTCGAAATTGCGAATGAAGAATTTCGGATCCATATAAGAAAGATGCTCGGTCAGAACAACACAATCAAATCTGTCCACAAACTTTTCAATAAATTGAGCCGAATCTATAGCAAACGATTGCCCCACAATAAGCATCACTTTATTGTATTTATGCAATTCTAATGCGTAAGTATTGAAGAAAGTAGCTTGATCGATTAAACTAGAAGGATCCCAAGGGATGCAATGATGAATCTCCCTCACATGGGGAAGTTTTTCTACAGTGTATTCGTAAAGAGGCTCCGATAGCGGAACGTTTATATGCACAGGCCCACATTCTAAATGATACATTCCCAGCAGAGCTTCATTGATCAGTCGATTACAATACCATTCATCTTCAAAAGTATTGACTTCAGGCAATTGGACTGACTTCTTAACTAAGTCTCCGAAGATACCCGGCTGCGGAATCGTTTGATTTTCGCCTTGCCCGATACGAGAAGCCGGTCGGTCGGCTGTAATATACACCAAAGGAACTTTCTGATAGAAAGCTTCGGCAACTGATGGTCCATAGTTCAAAACAGCACTTCCAGAAGTGCAGCAGACAGCTACGGGCATTCCTGAATATAGACTGATGCCCAACGCATAGAAACCTGCACTCCGCTCATCAACTACAGAATGACAAATAAAGTCTGAATCAGAAGTTAAAGAATGAACAATTGGAGAGTTGCGTGATCCCGGCGAAATAACAATTTGCTGAATTTCGTGTGCTTTCAAAAGGCTTACTAACTGTAAAACATTTTTTTTGTTAGAGTACATAATTTTTGATTTTAGTAATGAATAACATTGTCTGTAATTTATCTTCAGTTTCTTGCCATTCATCGGCTAAAGTGGAAGAGGGTAGGAGACCGCCTCCTGCATATAAGGTAAGTGTGCGGTGTTGGATATTCATACAACGGAGGTTTACGTACAGATTGGTTTTCCCTCGCAAGTTGATTTGTCCAATAAACCCGGAATAATAGTGGCGGTTATAGCCTTCGTTGGCTAATATAAACGAATAAGCCTCGCCTTTAGGTAGTCCCGAAACGGCGGGGGTAGGATGTAATAGTTGAAGCAGATTGCCCAACTGCCCGGTATCAGGCAGAGTAAAGTAGAAGTCGGTGCGAAGATGTGCCAGCTCACCGGCTCGTACCGTATAAGGTCCTTTCTCTTCTGCATCGATACCGAAGGATACCAATTGAGTTCGGATATAGAAGGCTACAAGCATCTGCTCAATCAGATTCTTGTCGTCCCACGAGCCGGGGAGATTGCCTTGTACCAAGAGTTGTGTGCCGGCAAGGGCTACTGTATGCCACCGGTTGGCCTCTCCCGATAGAAGTATCTCGGGCGTACCTCCCAACCAGGTTCCCGTTTGTGGTGCATGACAGAGGTAAACATACGAGCGAATGTATCTGCGGCATGCCAGAAGAAAAGCCTTTGCTGCCGAAAAGGATTCATCCCGTTCTACAGTAAGGCTGCGTGAAAGAACCAGTTTCTTGAAATGTTTCTCGCGAATGGGAGCGATGAAAGTAGCAAATCGGGCACTATATTCATCCGTTGGAGGAACGGTTTGCGAAGACCTCTCCGAAGGCTTATCGGGGAAGGTTGCGTCTTCCACCGGAAGGGAGAAGACCTCCTCCTTATCCGGTCTGAATAATACACCGGGACAGTCTTTCGAAAGGGCAAATGGGGCTATCACGAAGCCACTTTGCCGGTTTAGTTCTTCAATGCGGTAAAAGAGGCTTTCGTCATGCCTTTCCTGCCATACCAAATGGATGTCGTCGTCTCCCGGAAGGCGGTAGGCGGCAAAACTGTTCCTTTTCTCAATTAATGTGGTTAGCAGACATAAGAGTTCAGACCTCATTTCTTCTTCAATAAACTATTAATTACCCGAATGGTAGACACTAACTTATCTGTCGAGGTAAATACGTCAACGTTCCATACATGCGACGAACGTCCTTTATGGATGATTGTACCCACAGCCCGCACTGTATCTCCTTCACGAGCCGACGATACATGATTGCCGCTTACCTGCATACCTACCATTATTTCGTCGGGCTGGATAAGAATCATGGAGCCAAAGCCGGCTACAGTCTCTGCCAAAGCCAGCGTAGCTCCGCCATGCAAGATGCCGAAGGGCTGGCGGGTACGTTCGTCTACCGGCATGGTAGCTTCCACACGATCTTCCGAGGCATAGGTGTATTGGATACCCAAGTTACCCATCAAGGCATGTCGGGCGCTCTTGTTCATTTCCTCCAACGGAATATCTGCCGGACGTATCTTGGCGATGATGTGCTCTTCAACGGCACGTGCTACACCGTCTTCCTCATTTGAGGTTGTGGTATAATCCGCACAACGTTTTACCCGTTCGTCTGAATTTCCCATGGCGATGCCCAGACCGGCCATCTGTATCATGCCTATGTCGCAAACACCATTACCGATGGCCATAATCGCATCAGGAGAAACGGATAGTTTGTCCATCAATACGCCCAGGGTGTCTGCCTTATTAATTAAAGGTGGAACTACTTCCAGAAAATAAGGTTCGGAGCGGAATACTTCCAAGGTGCCGCTCAGACGCCTCTTCAAATGATTCTCAAGGCCTTCAAGAGCCTTGATATCATCGCCTACCAGCATACATTTGCAAGAAGCAAATGTGATGGCTTCTGCGAAGTCTTTTGCCTCCACTATCTCCATGTTGTTACGCGCAGCTTCTTCTTTCACATGACGATTGGAAGCATCGTTTGTATAGAGTTTATCCAGATGGTAGGTAAGCAGCGGGAAGTTATTCTTGACAGACTGACGTACGATGTAAGGTATTTCTTTGGGATTGATACGGCGTTCAAACAAAAGATCGTTTGTTTGCATATTAATGATTTGACCGCCATTATACGAAAGTATGTATCCGTTGTATTTGTCGAGTTCCAATTTCTTTGCAATAGGGCGAAGGCCATGCGTAGATCTGCCCGACGCCAGCACTATCTGCATCCCCATTTGTTGAATCTTCAGCAAAGTAGCTAAAGTAGCCGGCGTTACTTCTCTCTTATCATTCAGCAAGGTTCCGTCAACATCCAGAACCAATAATTTATATTTCATAACTATAACATTTTTTCTGATTGACTGCAAAGATACGATTTTTTTAATCAGAAAATTACTATATTTGCCGCGTGAAGATTTATTTAATGATATAATTACCGTATGGATAACGCCAGATTTGAAGAAGAAAAAGAGAAAACATATTTGATAGATATGTTGGTTTCGCCGGTACATCGTTTTATCCAACAGGAAAAATCGGGGGGTATTTTGTTGGGAATAAGTGTGATAGTGGCCTTAATATTGGCCAATTCGCCTGTCTCTGAACAATATTTTGGTTTTTTGGAGCAACATTTCGGATTCAAGTTCAACGACATAATGTTTTTTAATTTCAGTATTCAGCATTGGATAAATGATGGACTGATGGCCGTCTTCTTCTTTGTGGTAGGGCTTGAGCTGAAAGGCGAGATTGTAGGAGGCGAACTCTCGAATCCCCGCAAGGCTATCTTACCGATTGCCGCTGCTGTGGGAGGGATGATCGTTCCGGCTCTCATCTACTTTTTGCTGAATCCTGAAGGCGAAGTGCATCAGGGATGGGGCATACCGATGGCTACGGACATTGCCTTTGCCTTGGGCGTTTTGTATCTTTTGGGGGATAAAATACCGCTGTCGCTTAAAGTCTTCCTAACTGCTTTGGCTATTGTAGACGACTTAGGAGCCGTATTGGTCATAGCCTTGTTTTATACATCCAATATATCCATGTTGAACTTGCTCATCGGGCTTAGTTTTATGGCGGTTATGTATATAGGTAATCGGGCGGGAGTGAGGAATCTTCTCTTTTATGCCATTCTGGGTATTGCAGGCGTTTGGACGGCTTTTTTGTTATCAGGTGTACATGCAACCATAGCTGCCGTTCTGGCTGCCTTTACCATCCCGGCAAATGTGAGAATAAATGAAGCCGGCTATATTGCTAAAATGCGGGAATGCCTTGGCAGGCTGAGGGAGATTCTACCTAACGGTAAGCCTATCTTAACGGAAGACCAGGTACATCTGTTTTATGAGATAAAGACAGCTACCAACTTCGCCATTCCGCCTCTGCAGAGGCTGGAGCATGCCATACATCCCTTTGCGACCTTTGTCGTCATCCCCATCTTTGCCCTTGCCAACGCAGGCGTTTCATTGGATATCCATTTAGACCAACTGTTGAGTAGTGTAACGTTAGGAGTAGCACTTGGGCTTTTCCTTGGGAAAGTGATAGGGGTAGTGGGCACTACCCTGCTGATGGTGAAACTCAAACTGGCGCTTTTCCCCAACGGGATGAACCTGAAGAACCTGATAGGGTTGGGTTTACTGGCTTCCATCGGCTTTACGATGTCTCTATTCATCACCTCACTGGCTTTTACCAATCCCAAATATATGACAGATGCCAAGATTGGTATCTTCGCCGCGTCCATAATAGGGGGTATTTCAGGTTATATTGTGCTCAATAAAAGCACAAAGAGTAATAATGAGAGCTAAAACATTTTGGTTAATAAAAATTATACATATCTTTGCCGGCTCAAATAATAGACTTATAATAATAAACTTATGCTGCATAAAATTAAGTATAGATTGTTATCTGTTTTTCTGACACTCACACTGTTTGCTTGTCATTCCATACATAAGTACGTGACGCCGATGGAGGCAAATGCTGAATTTCCCGTACTCAAACCTGAGTTTATGCCGGAGCTTCCTGCTGTAGATTTCGCATGGACAACACCCCTTATTGATTTGATAGAAACGGAAATTGATCCATACCCCATAGTAAATATAACAGAAGACTTTTGCGACCGAGACATCAACCATGTCAATTCATCCGACCCCAAATTGTTTGCCGAATCAGATAAGATGTATATAGACTTGATACGGCTTCAAAAAGGCGACTACTCGTTCCCGCTTCCAGGAGCCAAAGTGATCTCTCCTTTTGGCGGACGCAGGAAAGGACATACTGGCACAGATCTGAAAACATTTGCCGGAGATACCATCCGCGCTGTCTTCGATGGCATCGTTCGCATGGCAAAGGAGTATTCAGCCTATGGAAATGTAATCGTAATTCGCCATTTCAACGGGTTGGAAACAGTCTATAGCCATAATTCAAAACATCTGATAAAGCAAGGTATACGCGTGAAAGCCGGTCAACCGATAGCCATGGTTGGGCGTACAGGACGGGCTACCACTGATCATCTCCATTTCGAAGTCCGTATTGGCGGTCGTGCCTTCAATCCGGAACTGCTGTTTGATATGGATGCCCAATGTCTGACCGACAATGTCCTCCTTTGCACCAAGAATAAAAACAAAATTCAGGTTGTGCCCATGCAGCATTTTTCCTTCGAAGCGCATCATATAGATAGTAAGTAGATAAACATAGGCATATCTATAGGAAGATATAAATATATTTTCAGCAAGATATAGACATACCTAAAGTTAAATATCGTATATTACTATGTAAATACAATGTAAATGATTATATTTGCTTGGTATTTATAACAAGGGTTAAACCCTGTACTGCTAAAAGAGTCTATATGAAAAACGAAAGAAATAAGTAATTAATAAAAGAAGAGGAGAAATGAATATGAAACGAATGAAATTAACATCTTTGATCATGATGCTCACCGTGGCGTTCAGCGTAACTGCCCAGGAAGAGTATTTTGATGATGTGTATTTCTCTTCAAAGAATAAGAAGAACAAGGTAGAAGAGAAAAAAGTCGTAAAGACAAAAGAAACAACAAAAACTACTTCAGCTTATGTTGCTCCTACAGCAGCAGTGACGGTACACTCGGATGCGAGGGATGTAGACGAATACAATCGTCGTTACACGCCCGAGGAAGAAATGTATTACGAAGAAGAACAAGAACCTGTTGTCATTAAAGAAGGAGATCGTACATCAGATGATGAATATACTGAACGTATCATACGGTTTCATTCCCCAAGTAAGATAATCATTGCCGGAGCAGACCAGGTGGAATTAAACCTGAGCGACGGATATTATTCTTACGGGTACGATACCGACTATTCAAATGGTGGTTCTAATGTAAGCTTCAACATCAATCTCGGAAATAACTGGGGTTGGGGAGGTGGATACTACGGTGGTTGGTATGATCCCTGGTATTATGGCTACAGCCATTATTATTCATCCTGGTATCGCCCATACTGGGGCTTTGACTGGGGTTGGGGAGGTTATTACGGATTCTATAATCCTTGGTATTACTCATCTTGGTATGGTCCGTCATGGGGCTGGGGAGGTGGATACTATGGATATTATCCACATTACCACAACCACTGGAACTCGGGCTATTACGGATATAATCCCGGTTCTTACTATTCAAATGGCAGGTCGTCTGCAAGCACAAGCAACAGAACGTCAAACAATCGCTACTCCAACTCTTCAGGACGTTCATCGTCTTTGAGAGGCAACTCAGATAGGACTTCTACTTCAGGTGGAAGAACTTCTACAGGCATCAATGGGGGAAGAGGCAGCAGTTCGGTAGGCAATAATTCGTCAACCGGTGGCAGAACTACAAGGCCAAGTGTAGATGCCAACACAAGTGGCAGAGGAAGCAGCAGCGTAAACTCAGGCAGAGGCAGTAGCGGAATCAGTAATAACAGAGGTACCGTTAATTCAAATACGCGTACCCGGGTAGCTCCCAATAACAGTTCTTCTTCACGCACACAGTCGGCTCCTTCTTCGTCAGGCCGTTCTTCTTCAAACTATAGCGCACCCTCGTCTTCTTCCAGAAGCAGCAGCGGTTCCTTTAGCACCGGTGGAGGCCGTTCAAGCGGAGGCAGCTTTAGTGGTAGCGGAAGTAGCAGCGGTGGCGGCGGAGGCCGTTCATCCGGTGGTGGCCGTAGCAGGTAAATAAAGACAACATTTGACAAATACACGTTGATCTAAAGAGTGATTGAAAGATGAAAAGATTGAATTTAATAATTTCGGCGCTGTTAGCTACTACCAGCGCCGTTTTTTCACAAGGACAGTTAGACGCCTACAAGTACGGCCAGACTGATTTAATAGGTACAGCTCGTTACATGGGTATGGGTGGAGCTTTCGGAGCCTTGGGAGGGGATATATCTTCCATGAGTACCAATCCGGCAGGCTTGGCAGTCTATCGCAGCTCCGAAGTAGTAGCCACGTTAAACCTCAATGCGGTTAACACGAAGACGGATTTGGCAGGTTCGATTGGTAAGGCAGACCGTACGCGTTTTGACTTTTCGAATATTGCCTTTGAAGGCTATTTCCCGACATCTCGTGATGCGGGTGTGATTGGATGGAATTTAGGCTTCTCATACAACCGCCTGAAAGATTACCATCGGAACTATACGCTAAGGGGAGTAGGAAGTACCGCTTCCTATACGGATTATTTAGGCAATCGTGCTACTGCATCAGGGTATGATGAATCCCAGCTTGATTATTACAATGATCCTTATAGATATTTAAACGATTGGCAAACCGTTTTGGGATGGAACTCAGGTTTCATTACTGCGTACAATAATGACAAGAGAGCATACTACAGTTCGTTTGGCGCTAATAATGCTGCTGGTGATTGGTATCCTATAGATATTACAGGTCGCGAATTAACCGTGCAGGAAAGTGGGGCTATCGACCAATACAACATGGCTTTTGGATTGAATATCTCTGATTTCATTTTGTTAGGCGCCGATATTGCCCTTACGGATATTGACTATCATTATTACGCTTTCTATGCTGAAGATTTTGTCAATAAGGACTGGATGACACTTCGAAACGACTTGGGAACTTCAGGATCGGGATATGCTTTTAATGTAGGCGCTATTATCTGGCCAGTGAACTTTCTGAGGGTAGGGGTAGCTTACAATTCGCATACATGGTATAATTTAACGGATAATTTCAGCGCTACAGGTGAATCTCATTCCACATGGGTTGAAGAAGAACTCAACGCGCATGCTCCTAATACTGACGGTCTCGGTTTTGCCGACTACAAATACCGTACGCCCGACAAATGGTTGTTCAGTGCAGCAGCTATCATCGGTCAAACCGCTTTGATAGGAGTTGACTACGAATTGACCAACTACGGTAATATGAAGATGTACGACGACCGTGGCTATGGGTTGGATGTAACCAATAACGAGATTAAATCAAACTTTGGTTCCGTAGGCACACTGCGTGTAGGTGGTGAGCTTAAAGTAACACCTCAGTTTGCCATTAGAGCCGGAGCAGCCTGGATAGGCAACCCCGTGAGAGAAGTATTGAAGAAAGGAGAATTTGAGGTTCGTACGGTAGGAACCATTCCCCACTATACAATCGAAAACAGCATAACGAATTATTCGATAGGTTTAGGCTATCGTTTCACACCTTCGTTTTATATGGACCTGGCATGTGTTTTGAAAACACAGAAAGAAGATTTATATGCCTTCCCTAACTTCTACGAAGGAGGCAAGCAAATTGTCGAAGCTCCGAAGGCTTCATTGAAATCAAATGCTACGAACGTAGCGCTTACATTTGGGTATAAATTTTAAAATAAACTTTTTGTTTTCGTAATGGGAAAGTCCCCTGTTTGTCCGTTAAAACGGCATTCAGGGGACATTCTTTTAAGAAAAGTCACAAAAAGCTTGGTCGATTGAAAACTTTTCGTTTAATTTGCCTTCGATATAAATTATTGTTTAACTCATTAAATACAATTGCCTATAGCATAACATTACTCGAAGAATCTTAAAACAGTAAAGTAATGAATTCATTAAAAACAATGACCGACGAAGATTTGGTCGTTCTTTATGCTGAAGGTAATAATGCTGCTTTTGATGTACTATTAAGTCGTTATAAAAGTTGTATTCATTCCTATATTTATTTTATAGTTCGAAATAGAGACCTTACGGAAGACATCTTTCAAGAGACTTTCGTGAAAGTGATTATGACTATCAAACAAGGTCGATATACCGAAACGGGCAAGTTCAAAGCCTGGATTACCCGTATCGCACACAATCTGATAATTGACTACTTCCGTCAGGAGCGTAGCGAAAATACTGTGTCCAACGATGAAGCAGAAATAGACTTACTCAATAACATCAAGCTTTGCGATGGAACCATTGAGGACAATTTGGTTCGCCGACAGGTACTCATGGATGTAAAGAAGCTTGTAAGCCATCTGCCCGATAGCCAACGCGAAGTATTAGAGATGCGTTATTATCAGGATTTGAGCTTTAAGGAAATAGCCGAAATAACGGGCGTAAGCATCAATACAGCCCTTGGTCGTATGCGTTATGCTATCCTGAATATGCGAAGGCTGGCTTCTGAAAATCAAATGGAATTGTCGTTCACATGAGAAATATTTTTGTCCTTATAAAATAAATTGAGGTAAGGCAACGTTTATAAAGCAATATAAATGATAGCCTATGAAGAATTTTTCTACTCAATGTATGGATAAAATGATGGGAAACGAGAAAGGTAAGAGCCTGAAAAAGGATGTACCTTGTAAGCAAACGTTAGCATTCATTATGCAATTTGCCCGGGTTTATCACACAGAGCCTGCCTTACAAAAAGAACTTTGTGGCTTTGTAATAAACTAAAAGAGACAGAAAGAGGATACCGGAAAGGTGTTCTCTTTCTTTTTTTATGTACCTTTGCCGAAAATATAGATATGAATCATAAAATTGCGCCCTCTCTGCTGGCTGCCGATTTTCTGCATCTGGAGCAAGAGATAGAAATGATTAACAACAGTGATGCCGACTGGCTTCATATGGACATCATGGACGGAGTGTTTGTACCGAATATCTCTTTCGGATTTCCTGTGATAGACGCCATCAAACCTGTTCTCAAGAAACCCATGGATGTACATCTCATGGTAGTAGAGCCTCAGAAGTTTATCCACGATATAGCCCAATCAGGAGTCTACCTGATGAATGTTCACTACGAAGCTTGTACCCATCTGCATCGAACGATCTATGGCATTAAACAGGAGGGTATGAAAGCTGGTGTAACGCTCAACCCACATACCCCTATCAGCCTGTTGGAAGACATTATTCAAGATGTAGATATGGTGTTGCTCATGTCGGTAAATCCCGGATTCGGCGGACAACCCTTTATCGAACACTCGGTAGAGAAGACCGCCCGGCTGAAGGATATGATTAACCGTAAAGGCCTTCATACACTGATTGAAGTAGACGGAGGTGTAAACAAAGAAACAGCTAAACGCCTGCTGACTGCCGGAGCCGATGTATTGGTTACAGGAAGTTACATATTCAAAGCCCCCAATCCGCAGCAAGCCATCAAAGAACTGAAAGACTTATGATGTGAGCAAACGACCTTTTGTGCGGCCACTTCTTCTATGGATGGCAGGTATTGTTATCCAAACCTTCGGCTCATTTCGCATCCTTTCTTTCGGGCTGCTGGTACTGCCAGCCTGTTTACTTCTCGTCGCTGCCGTTCTGAAGGGGAAGCCCCAATTTGCATGTAGCACCCGTTGGACATGGGGTGCTGTATTTGCCTGTCTGCTGATATTCGTAGCCATTCAGACAACAGCCTATCATCAAGCCTATTCCGCACAATCAACACCGGGACGCTTAGAACAGTGGGCCATCACCACCCAACAACGACTCATTGAACCGATAGACAAACTCAACTTACCGGAAGCTGCCAAGTCTACGCTTGCCACCGTCACAGTAGGCTGTCGAACCGCCATGCCCAAGGACATTCAACAGCAGTTTTCCCTTACCGGTGTTGTGCATATCCTGTCGGTAAGCGGCTTTCATGTAGCTATTGTTTGCGGTTTTCTATCTATGATGTTATCGTTCTTTAGTTTTAATGATGCAGGGAAATGGGTACGTTATTTTCTCATAATGCTTCTCCTTTGGGCGTTTACAGCCATTAGCGGATTAGCACCCGCTTCGGTACGCTCAGCCGTTATGCTGTCGTTTTACCTTACAGGGAGACAATTAGCTCGTACCACCGACGGATATAATACGTTGGCTGCTTCCGCCTTCTGCATGTTAGTCTACAACCCCTTATATCTATACGATATCGGCTTTCAACTAAGTTATATAGCCGTAGCTTCCATCCAATATATACAACCCCGCCTTGATGGCCTGATCGAAATAAAGAACCCTCTATTGAAAACGCCTTGGGAATGGATAACTGTTACCTTGGCAGCCCAAGCAGGCGTCACCTTCCTCAGTCTCTATTACTTCGGACAATTCTCCACCGTCTTCCTTTTAGCCAATCTTCCACTCACACTTATATCCACCCTGCTCATTCCCGTCGCCCTATTATGGCTCCTCCTCCCGGCTGCCTTCCCCGGTTACACCCTGTTGCAATACGCAGTAGAAGCTCTTACCCAAAGCATGATGTGGATAGTAGATTCCTTCAGCCACATCCCCGGCAGTTCCCTCACCTTCCATTTTACCCTCTCCATGATGCTCTTATCCTACACCGCCCTCTTCCTCTTTTTCTTCCTCCTTCGCAGAAAAACCATATGGCGAGGATAGCCCGCTATGTAGGGAAATTTGTCGATGCTTTTTAGGATTGAGGAGCAAGAAATAGTGTTTGTTTTTCAATCAGCTTTTATAAGCTGATAACTACAAATTATCAACCTTTAAATACAGCAGTAGTAATTGGATGGCGACAATTGACTTATCCACTAATTATCCGGTTTATAAAATCAATGAATGATTCCATATATATTTAGACTAAAAAAGGTTAAAAAGGCCTTATCCCTGTTGTATAACATAAGATGTAATGATCGCTAAAACGATTAACTTAATAACTTTACCCCAAATAAATTTTTAAAATAAGAAATCTATTATTGTGAAAAGCCGGGTCTCCATAAAAGACATTGCTGAAGCATTAGGAGTCTCAACTGCAACAGTGTCATTAGTTCTAAGCGGAAAAGCCGAAGAAGGTCGTGTAGGGAAAGATATAGCTGAAAAGATAAGAGAAACAGCTAAGTCGATGAACTACCAGCCGAATGGTTTGGCCAGAAGCTTACGGATTGGTCGTTCACAAACAATCGGTTTAATAGTCGCAGATATTTCCAATCCCTTTTTTGGTATTTTAGCCTTGCATATTCAAGAGGAAGCCGAACGACATGGTTATACCGTTATTATAGCAAATACCAGCGAAAACGACCAGAAAATGGGGAAAATGATTGATATCCTAAAGAGCCGGCAGGTTGATGGATATATTATCGTACCTACAGAGCATGGCGATGTTTATATCACTCAGTTGCTTGAAACTAAAACCCCTTTGGTTCTGGTGGATCGCTATTTTCCTCAACTACAAACCAACAATGTGATTGTCGATAACTATAAAGCCTCTTTTGATGCTACTGAATTGTTAGTCAATTACGGATGTAAGCGCATCGCATTATTCATTTACAAATCGGCTCTATTTCACATGCAAGAACGAAAAAACGGTTATTGTGATGCCATGAAAAAAGCAGGTCTATATAGTCAAGAGCTAATCTATAATACAATAGATTATGCCCATATCAATGAAGATATTGTCAATGGCATCCGCAAACTTCTGTCGGAAACAAATGCTGTTGATGGTATATTTTTTGCCACAAACAGTATATCTATTCTGGGGATCAAAGAATTACTGAATCAAAAGGTTGAGCTGCAAAAACAAATAAAGATTATATGCTTCGACAAAAGTGATGTATTCGACTTTATGAAAAATTCGATATCTTATGTTATCCAACCTATTGCAGGAATGGGTAGAACGGCCGTAAATATACTCATAGAGCAGATTACAAAGGAAGAGAGTGATTTTGACTTTGTAATGTGCAAATTATCAACTAAATTGGTAGAAATTGAAAATCCATAATGTTTTTTGTTTACGAATGATTAAACGATTAACTCCAAATTGTAATTATAATACATGTTAGATATGAAATCGATTGTTTCAGCACCGGGGGGAAAAAGCTACATACTCCCTTTTATCTTGGTAACCAGCTTATTTTTAATGTGGGGATTGGCTCACGGTTTACTGGATGTTTTGAATAAACATTTTCAGATTGCATTTACGATGAGTAAAGCGCAATCGGGCTTAGTCCAGTTCTCCACTTATATTGCCTACGGGCTTATAAGTATTCCGGCAGGTTTGTTTATGAAGCACTTTGGATATAAAAAAGGTATTATCTTAGGATTAATGCTGTATGCCGTAGGAGCCTTCAGTTTTCTGCCAGCCGCCTATATGCATTCGGCAAATCCATTTCTGATTGCTTTGTTTGTTGTTGCCTGCGGACTATGTGTCTTAGAAACGGCTGCCAATCCATATTCTACGGTATTAGGCCCAAGTAAAAATGCGGCGCAACGAATAAACCTCTCGCAATCGTTCAATGGATTGGGCTGGATATTAGGGCCGTTGATTGGGGGACAATTAATTTTAGGTGCTCCGGCCGGCGATACCTTGGCACTCACCAAACCATACATGATTTTAGGCGTTGCCACCTTATTGATAGCTATGGCGTTTTTCTTCACCAAATTGCCTGATATTAAAGAGAAAGAGGACTCAGATGTGCCTCAAACTTCCGATCTGGCAGCATCCATGTGGAAATACAAACATTTCATATTAGCAATAATAGCACAGTTTCTCTATTGTGCAGCCCAAACAGGCATATTTAGCTTCTTTATCAATTACGTAACAGAGCTTGATGCTACCATTACCCCCTTGAAAGCTTCTCGCTTTTTAGCCTTCGGAGGCATGCTGTTATTTATGATTGGTCGCCTTTCAGGGAGTTTTATTATGGCTAAATTTGCTGCAAATAAACTTCTGACATTTTATGGGCTGGCGTGCGTAATCTGCATGATACTGGTAGTTCTTCAGTTGGGTCAACTATCTTTGTATGCTTTATATGTGACATTCTTTTTTATGTCGATTATGTTTCCAACCATTTTTGCTCTTGGCATAGCCCGTTTGGGCATCCATACAAAAAAGGCTTCTTCATATATTATCATGGGGGTTGCCGGTGGTGCCTTTGCTCCTATGCTAATGGGATATATTGGAGAACAGAATATGGCGATAGGCTTTATCGTCCCTCTAATCTGCTTCCTCTATATTACGTTTTTTGGGTCCAAGGGATATAAAATGTAAGTAACTAATATAATACTATTCTCATGAAAAAAACATTTTTGCTTCTTATCGCACTTGCCGCGACAGTTTGTGTCTCGGCTCAGAACTATCCTTTCAATGGATTGGATATGAATATGGGAAACCTCTCGCGGTTGTCTAATGCTAAAACACGTTCTATCAGCCCAGAGAACTTTAAAGGAGAACCGGGAAAGGGCGGAATGGCTGACCCTAAAGACAAAGACCTCACAAACACAGCCAATTCGGCCGGCGCTGCCCGAGACTTAGGCAAAGGGTGGAAAGTAAATCCCTACATTATTGTTAAGCCCGGTGAAACAATTACCATTGCCGAAATTGACGGCCCCGGCGCTATCCAGCAGATATGGATGACTCCCACCGGCAATTGGCGCTTCACGATTATTCGTATGTATTGGGACAACGAGAAAGAGCCTTCAGTAGAATGTCCGGTAGGCGACTTCTTTGCCAGCGCTTATAATGAGTATGCCCAACTCTCATCCTTAGCTATTTGCGTTAATCCCGGAAGCGCCTTTAACTGCTACTGGCAAATGCCCTTCCGCAAAAAGGCTCGCATCACTATTGAGAACATCAATACCCGCGATCAAATGAGTCTCTATTACCAGATAAACTACACCTTGACTGAGGTGCCCGACGACCAGGCCTACTTCCATGCCCAGTTCCGGCGCTCAAATCCAACGCAAGGTTCACTTCATACACTGATAGATGGCGTCAAAGGAAAGGGACAGTATGTGGGAACCTATCTGGCCTGGCGTGTAAACGACAATGCTTGGTGGGGAGAAGGAGAAATTAAATTCTTTATGGACGGAGATAAGGAATTTCCTACAATATGCGGAACAGGTACAGAGGATTACTTTTGCGGCTCATATAACTTCGAGAACCAGAAAACACACCAATATCAGGAATTTACAACCCCTTACACCGGTATGCACCAAGTAATACACCCCGACGGACTCTATCGGGCAGTAACGTCTTTCGGCCTCTATCGTTGGCATATCCTCGACCCCATTCGCTTTGATTCGAACTTGAAAGTAACTATACAGGATTTAGGCTGGCGGCACGATGGACGATATCTCAACCAGAAGTCGGACATCTCCTCAACGTCCTTCTGGTATCAGACGGAACCTCATGCTAAATTCCCTGCTCTTCCTTCCAAAGATAATCTGGAAATTCCTAAATGGTAAATCAAAAAAGTGAAAGCAAAATGAAAGCGCAATCTATTCGTATATTTGTAGCTGCAATCTGTCTATGCTCAATCATAGACAGTTGCAACATAAAAAATAAAAATAAAAACACATCACCTATGAACGAGTACGAAAAAGGAACCTTCGGGTACGATTTACATTATTTGGCAAAGACAGACAGCCCTATCGTTCTGACAAGCAATGATAACAAGGCGCAGATTATCGTCTCCGCCAAGTATCAGGCCAAAGTATTTACCTCCACCGCCGAAGGCCCGGAAGGCAAAAGCCTTGGCTTCCTCAACTATAAAGTATTTGAGAGCGACGAGATAAATCTGCACATGAACGGATACGGGGGCGAAAACCGCCTCTGGATAGGCCCTGAAGGAGGGCGCTTCTCCGTATTTTTCAAACCCGGCGTTGAGCAGGTTTACGACAACTGGTTTACTCCCCCACCCGTTGATACGGAACCCTGGATTGTCGTTGACCGGCAAAAGAAGTCCGTTTCCATGGAAAAAGAAATGGAAGTAGCCAATTACATAGGAAGCCGCCTCCATCTGAAGGTGAACCGGAAAGTGCAGCTACTCGAAGCATCCGATATTCAAGCCGCACTGGGTGTTACTCCGGGCGAAAAGGTGAAAACAGTAGCCTACACCACAGAAAACTCACTGATGAACTTGAATGATTTCGCTTGGACGCGCGAGACGGGAACCGTCTGCATCTGGATACTCGATATGTTCAACACGGCTCCCGACGCACTCACCTTTGTACCCTACAATGTAGGCGATGAAAGAGAATTGGGTGTAATCGCTACCTCGAACTATTTCGGCGAGATACCTGCAGACCGCTATCAGCAAAGGGATAACGGCTTGGTATTCCTGAAAACAGACGGCAAGTACCGCAGCAAAATAGGCCTGAACGTAAAACGAACCAAGTCTATTGCCGCTAACTACGACCCTCAGTCGAAACATCTCACAATAGCCACCTTCGATGTAGACCCGAATGCTGTCTACCTGAACCAGGAATGGAACCCCGAGAAAGACCCCATGACAGGCGACGTACTAAATGCCTATAACGATGGCCCTCTGGAAGACGGGAGCATAATGGGTCCTTTCCTGGAACTGGAAAGCGACTCACCTGCCGCCTTACTTGCTCCGAATGAAACCCTGTACCACCAACACAATGTATTCCACTTTGCAGGCGAAGACGCCGACCTGTCGGCCATCACGCAATCGCTATTTGGTATTACGATACAAGAACTTAAGTCAATATTTTAGTTTACATATAAATAAAAAGAAATTCAATATGAAGAACACATTTCCTAAAATTGGAATTCGTCCGATAGTAGACGGACGTCGTCGCGGCATACGCGAATCATTGGAGGAAACTACCATGGGATTGGCCCGCCGGGTAGCTCAATTGTATAGTGAGAATCTCCGTTATTCCGATGGCTCTCCCGTAGAATGTATCATTGCTGATACATGCATCGGAGGCGTTAAAGAAGCTGCCCTCTGCGCAGAGAAATTTGAAGCAGCTAATGTGGGCGTTTCCCTTTCGGTAACTCCTTGCTGGTGCTACGGCTCGGAAACGATTGATATGAATCCTTTGATTCCCAAAGCTATCTGGGGTTTCAACGGAACAGAACGCCCGGGAGCTGTCTATCTGGCAGCAGCCCTGGCAGCACATAACCAGAAGGGATTGCCTGCTTTCGGTATCTACGGAAGGGATGTACAAGATATAGGTGATCCGGTTATCCCAGAAGATGTGAAAGAAAAACTGCTGCGCTTTGCCAAAGCCGGTTTGGCTGTGGCTATGCTGCGCGGCAAATCGTATCTGGCTATCGGCTCTGTATCCATGGGTATTGCCGGCTCTATCGTGAATGCAGACGTCTTGCAGGAATACTTTGGCATGCGAACCGAGTATGTTGACACGGTCGAGATTATCCGCCGGGTACAACAGGGCATTTATGATAAAGAAGAGTATGAAAAAGCGCTGGCCTGGACAAAAAAGAATTGCGCTTCACGCGAAGGAACGGATTACAATGCCGACGCCATAAAAAAGAGCCGTGAAGCTAAAGACGAAGACTGGGAATATGTAGTGAAAATGACTCTTATCATGCGTGACTTGATGATAGGAAATCCCAAACTGAAAGAAACAGGATTCGAAGAGGAATCGATGGGGCACAATGCCATTGCCGGTGGTTTTCAGGGACAACGCCATTGGACGGACTTTATGCCAAACGGCGATTTTCCGGAAGCTATCCTCAACTCGTCCTTCGATTGGAACGGCATTCGCCAACCCTTTGCTTTTGCTACCGAAGATGACCACCTGAACGGCTTGACTATGTTACTGGGCAAACTACTTACCAATACCTCACAGATTTTTGCCGATGTACGTACCTACTGGAGTCCGACGGCTATCGAGCGGGTAAGTGGCTGGAAGCCCGAAGGCATTCTAAGCGACGGAGCTATCCACCTGATTAACTCAGGTTCGTGTACCTTGGACGGAACCGGACAGCAGACCCGCAATGGTCAGCCCGTGATGAAGCCTTTCTGGGAAATCAGCGAGGAAGAAGTAGAAAAGATGCTTGACGCGACTACCTGGTATCCAGGTTCGCTCGATTATTTCCGTGGGGGCGGCTTCTCTTCTCACTTCCTTACAAAAGCAGGAATGCCCGTCACCATGAGCCGTCTAAACAATGTCAAGGGATTAGGTCTGGTTTTGCAAATAGCAGAAGGCTGGACGGCTACTTTCCCGGATCACGTGTTCGACGTAATTAATAAGCGTACGGATAGAACCTGGCCTTCCACCTTCTTCGTACCTCGTGTAACAGGAAAAGGACGTTTCACCGATGTCTATTCCGTGATGAACTACTGGGGAGCCAACCATGGAGCTATCAGCTACGGACATATAGGAGCCGACCTTATTTCGCTTGCTGCTCTCTTGTCTATCCCCGTATGTATGCACAATGTAGAGGAAACCGACATATTCAGACCCTCTGCCTGGAGTGCTTTTGGAACCGATGCAGAAGGCTCTGACTATCGTGCATGCGCAGCCTACGGACCGTTGTATAAATAAAAAAGAATTACCTATCGGGTTATTGTAAATCCCATATTCATATAAACCAGCCAACTAAACACGTTTAGTTGGCTGGTTAAAAAAACAGGTTTATAGCTTGAAGGGGATTCGTTTGTGCTTATTTTTAGTAGTTTTTATTAATTATTAATCTTGTAATGTTATGAAAAAAAAGCATTTAGAATGTTTTTTGTTTATTATTTGTGGATTATTACTTTGTGGGGCTAACGGAATGGCTCAGGAAAATGTTTCCGGGGAAATGTACGATTTAGCTAAAATAAAAAACGGAGTACATAATCGTCGTGTGAGTAGTTATGACCGAACCGGCGGCAATGCTGATCATCTGAGTGGTATCAAGCCAGGTGAGACCCGCACTATTGCCGAGATATCAGGAGCGGGAGTAATTAGTCATATCTGGATCACCATCTCTCCCGAACCGAATCAATTGAATCGTAGCGACGTGATTTTACGCATGTATTGGGATAATAAATCCTATCCATCTGTAGAATCACCTATCGGTCCTTTTTTTGGACAAGGCTGGAATGAGCAGTACAATTATGCCTCAATGCCTTTATCTGCAGGCCCCGGCAACGGAACCGGACTTTCTTCCTATTTCTCCATGCCTTTTGCAAATGGCGCGAAGATAGAAGTAGAAAATCAATCGGATGTAGAGATTAATGCTTTCTATTTTTATGTTGATTATCAAGAGATGAAGAAACTGCCACAGGATATGGGACGTTTCCATGCCTGGTATAATCATGAACTGACGCAAGCAGGGCCTGATGGAGAAACAGAATGGGGCGTTACCGGTACTCCAAAAGAGAACAAAGATGGAGCAAAAAATTACGTATTTGCGGATATTAAAGGAAAAGGACATTTTATAGGTATCAATTACTATGTACATTGTCCAACGCCGATGTGGTATGGCGAAGGCGACGATATGTGGTTTATTGATGGTGAAAAAACACCTTCTTTAATAGGTACGGGTACCGAAGATTTTTTTAATACCTCCTGGTGTCCTAAAGAAGTATTTCTGCATCCTTATTTTGGTTATCCTCGTGTCAATAATGATATCGGTTGGTTGGGACGTACCCACTTATATCGCTTCTTCATTAACGATCCGGTTTTCTTCGAAACGAGTTTGAAAGTAACAATTGAGCATGGACATGACAACAATCTCACACTTGATTTGGGATCGGTAGCTTATTGGTACCAATCGGAAGCAAGTCAGCTTCCTATCGCTCCAACGAAAGAGGTGAGAAAACTAAAGCCATTCATTGGAGTAAGGGAAATCCATCAATGGCGAGATGAATGGCGAAAAAGTAAGGGCAATAACCCTCAACTTTGGGGAAATGAAAAATAAAACAAACTACTTTATTACAACTAATCTATAATTTTTACAAAAGAAACACCACCGATATCTTGGTTCAGGTACCTATTTTGTCAACTGCCGGAGTTGATAATTCTCCGTATCAGAATGCAGGCGCTTGTACAAACACCGGTATAGAATTAACGCTTGGATATTCTAATGCAGTCAATAAGCAACCTCTTACTTACGATGTAAGTGTAAACTGGACATACAACAAGAATAATGTAACAGAGATACCGGCTCCCATCGTAAATGGTTTTTCGCGAGTAGAAGTTGGACATTCAATAAATGAGTGGTATGGATATGTTCAAGATGGTATCTTCCAGACAAAGGAGGAAATTGCGTCTTCACCCCTACAACCTAATGCTGCTCCAGGAGACATCAAGTTTAAAGATCTTAATGATGATAAAGTAATAGATTCCAATGATCAACAATTCTTAGGTCATGCTTTTTCTCCGCATAATTTCGGAGGTAATATCTCATTAGCATATAAGAATTTTGATTTGTCTGCAAATTTTTACGGACAAATTGGTGGATACAATAGTATGGATGCTTCCGGTTTTGCTATTACTCGTGGAGGAGAACAGACTTCCGCATGGATGTATCTTCAGAGGTGGACAGGACCTGGTACAAGTAATTATGTACCACGTACTGTAGCCGGCGACCCGAATGATAATTACCGTCGTTCTTCGTTCTGGCTTCGCTCAACAGACTTTGTCAGACTGCAGAATGTTCAAATAGGATACAATCTGGATAAACTTTTGTATGGAGAAGCATCACACGTAATCAAAAAATTACGTTTTTACATTGCTGCACAGAATTTGTTCTGTATCAATACCTATCCAGGCTCCGACCCAGAACAGGGCATTGCCGGATATCCTATTCCCAGATCATTTTATGCTGGTATAAACATTGGATTTTAAGAATACACATTAAAATAATAAATGTCATGAAAAAAATAGTTCTTTTTTTATCATTCATTTTGGTTTTTGCTTCATGTAATGACAAATTAGATTTACAACCTTATGGGGTTGTATCAACAGATAATTTCTACAAGACAGCATCAGATGCAGAATTTGCGGTTACAGCTGCCTATAAATCTTTTCAACTATTAGATGGGCAAAATGGTTGGAATACGAGAGCCGGTTATACACCCATGGGTGATATATTGGCTGCAGATGCACAAGCGCACCCCGACCTTGTTGTTTACTATCAGATTCAACAATGTATTATTCGTCCAAATTCAGAACAGATGTTTATGCTGTATCAAAGGTGTTATAAAGCGCTTTTATTAGCAAATATAGCTATAGAAAAGATACCGGAAATTGATATGGATGCTACGTTGAAATCTGCTTCTGCCTGGTCAAACAAATCATTTTTTGTAATGGTATAATTGTTTACTTTTTTACTTTGATCT